>NZ_QLYT01000005.1:0-90428 GCF_003269305.1 Paenibacillus sp. MDMC362 | reverse complement strand
ATTTCAACCACGTCACATCCCCCTGTTCTCCTTTACTCTCTATAACTTATTACCAATCGCAATCCAGCGCCCGTCCACATCCTCAAACACAAACTCATGATTGTTATAATCCGTTGTCGTTAAAGCCCTGACAATCTTCACGCCCACATCCATAAGTTCTTGCTGGATTTCCCGTTGTCCGTAAGTAAAAAAATATGCATCGTACCCATATCCGTAACGGATTCGATTCGGAACAACCTCCATCTCCGTCTTCGTTAATACAATCTCAACAGAGTCTTTGTAGAGGCATACATGCGGTTCTGCTGCATCAAGATAGTTCACGGCACGGAACCCGATTCGCTGATAAAACTCGCTGGTTTTCTCGAAGTTAGAGGTCGGGAAGATCTGCAAGCAATGCGAAAACCCTTTATTCATCGTACTTTTCTCCTGTTCGAGCTTATTTATGATTCTTCTCATTGCCTTCACCCAGTCGATTGCTTTTAACCACATTGCCCATTTTTACTACCACCTGGGATAGTAACTCTATTTAATTTCCCTATATCTTTGATCATCATAGCCCGCTCCTCTCTGAACCTGATCCTTTCACCTATGATATACATGAAGTTCAAGTCAAATAGGGGATCCACAAAATTAGCGAAATGAAAGACGCTTTACGGCCACCCAACCAATGCCTGATCAGCTTCGGAAATCCGAAACCCGATAGAAACAGGCCAACAAAGAAGAAAACCAAAATCACAAGATTCACGAGATCCACCCCCCACCCTGTCACTCGACTGAGTCGGTAAACGTTGACCATGAGCTCTATCCCGACAAAAGGGAACCATGCGTACAAAAAACTCGATATATTTAGTCGAATGACAAAACTCATGTTTCACTCTCCTGAAACTTATATAACTGAAGCCGATGATTAGCAGAACGATTTATTAAACCAGCTCTTTAATCAGATACAGGTTCAGATCGTCATCCGCACATACCATGTCACCGGGCACCACAGATTCGTTGTTGTACATAATTCCGTTGCCGTCCGGAATATAGCCGCGCCGGACATATATTCTTTGAGCCGCACCGTAGTCCCTGTACAATCCAACTCCGATACCGATGCGCGGCATTTTTTTGCGGACGATGTTCTCGAATTCTTCTATGATGCGGTTTGCGATGCCGTTCCTCCGGTGATCGGGGAATACATTCAGATCATTGATTTCCGGAATACTCTGCTCTCGAAAATAGGGATAACTCGATTCGTATTTCAAGTGAGAAACCCCGGCCAGCTCCTCATGAACAAAAGCCAACAAGGTGACGCGCTTGCCGATTTGGTTCTCATATTCGCATAAATCGTAATACTCATCCGGGCGCATTATATTTTGCTGCTGAAACGCTTCCTTCCAGATGCTTTTAAGCTCCGTGTTATCTAACACTCTTAATGTAACGTTCATTGGTTTACCTCGCTGCTATGTATTTTGTTGGTAGGATTCAGCTCAAGATATAAGATGTTATGTTGGATTTCTTTCAACATTTTAGCGTGCGACTTGCTTCAATACCCGCTGGACAAAATCGGATTTTCCTTCCGTATAAGCTTTCCGATCATTTCGAAAAATGATGGCTAGTTCTTTCTTTGATGAGGCATATTCTTGTACCAGCTCCGGGTTATTGATGAGAGTATCCCGAAAAGTAATATGCCTGTATAGTTCTTGGCAGTCCCGATGGCAGACATATAAATGCTGGGTCATTTTCAAACTAATCTCCTCGCTGTAGGGAACATACTCATCTTTCCTATCAAAAGCTTCCCTGCCCTCGACCCCTAAATCCCCCTGATGGTTATAACCAAGGGTTTCTAATTTCGCAATGACCGCCGGAAGCGATTTCATGGATTCGATCACAACATCGATATCCAATATTGGCTTTGCGGCAAGTCCTGGTACGGAGGTGCTTCCCACATGCTCGATACTCAGCGCATCAGTACCAAGGGTAAGTGCCAATATGGCTTGAATCTCCTGAAACATTTTCGGCCATTCGGGATTATATTCCTCGATGATGACGGGTTTAGGTGTCATTTATGCGGCTCCTCCAACAGATTATATCATGTAATATTCCCATGATTATGTTTCATCTAAAATCTCGTATGCCTGCCTCAAACGCCTCAGCGTCTTGATGAATGACTCCATGCAGCGCCTCTTGCAAGGCAAACGTGCTTCTATAAAAATGTACGCGCTCCGCGATTAGGTCTCCATTCGGATACATGGCGATACACTTTTCGAAGAACTCTTGGCCATACCCTGCCAGGATGCCCGCCAGGTCATAAGCCGGGTCCCCAATCCCTGAACCTCCAAAATCAATGATGCCCGTCATTCGACCTTTCTCCGGACTCCAAAGTATGTTGGTCGTGCCAAAATCACCGTGAATGCAGGTTGGACGAATGTCGCGATTCGCGGGATTGTTCAAAAATCTCGTGAAGTTGCTTGAGATTTCCTCTTGCGCATCGGGCCTGATGTAACGAAACAACTGGTCTTGAATTTGTGTGTACAATCCGGACATCACTTCATGGGCATTTGCAACATTTCTATCGACAGCGATCCGTTCATTGATCTCCACAGTATGAAGCTGAACGAGAAATTCGACCATCTGTTCAGCTACCCTATCCTCGATGTCCGAATTCCGGAGTGAAAGCAGATCTTCTGACCCTAGCGGCTGTCCCTCGATTAACGGATAGCCCATGAACATTTTACCCACTTGCATATCGTCAAATGAAACATACATTGGATTCGGTATAGGCAGCTTCACCTTGCTCTTGATCCCATTCAGGAATTGAGTTTCTCTGATCATCGCTTGGAGACTTTCTGCGAACTTAGGAAATCTGAAGACCAGCCTCTGATTCACAATCAACACATCGTTGTTCTGACCCATGCTGTTAATTTCAACGTCTTGAATATGGAGATGCGGATAAACTTCTTGTATACGCCGGGTATATGAAGATGACAGGTTCATGTATAAACTCCTTCTACTTGCGAATGTCGTTAACCTCTATTTTAATGCTTTTCCTTAACCTGGTAAATCATGACGGAGCAAAATTGCGATTTCGCTGGAAAATTCCTGAATGACAAGCTAAAAATATCGAGGTTCGTTCCAAATTTCTGACAGGTAATTCTCATTAATTGAAAGGGCCAGGACACGTGTCCTGGCCGCTCTTTCCTGATGATAACGAATGATATAACGGTTTCACGAAAAGGATATCCGCTCTCGCCTATTCTTTCATTCGTTCTGCCCGTATAATTCTGCGGATCGATTGCTCCGTTAAATAATATCGTTCTGACAATGTACGGATGGGGTCGCCATGCAAATAACTTTTGAAAATGCCCCGATTCCGAATATCCAGATCCTTCTTGACCCCGGTTTGTTCACCCCAGAACTTCCGGTTCTCCGTTTTTCTCGGGATATAAAAATATAACTTCCATCAATATATTGTTGAATGGTTTTGACTACGTGTTCAGGTAAAATATCTAGTGCTTTCTCGTATTTCATTCTCCCTGCTAAGGCTCCGAACAAATTCTCTGCCCGATATTTCCGTGCGGCTTTGCCCGGAGCCTGATTTAACGACTTGAACGGTTGTGCTTCTAATGTGAGCCAACATGATTTTCACCTCGCACGATTGGATGTTTCAAAATTCACTTGGATCCACTTGTTATTCTAACAAATTCAATTTCCTTTGCTCCAGGCTCCAACAACAAAATGACGGATAAGCGATCTACACTTCCGTTAGAGTCTGTTAAAAAAGTCGCTTTGGTTTTAATATCAAACTCCGTTACATGGAGTTCAAACTGATTCGCATTTTGATGCGTGAGGGGAAACAGCATCGAATTATAACCTGCACGAAGCCCTCCATCAACAAGTTCCACGATCATTTCTCCATATCCTGCGTGAACGTATGTCCCCGCTAAATCCAACAAAGACGCAGACATTGGAACAATGGATTCTTTCTCGTCTGAAGGTGTCTTACTGTTTGTGACGGGCTCGCTCGTAACGGCTGCTTCCTTCTTTTGTCCCAACGCTTGCCCACTCTCAGTCCTTGACCTCACCACCAAGCAAAGAATCGAAAATGTAATTGGCTATATACACAGGAAGCGGAGTAGCATTGAGATTCGACAAGACCACGACACCCATTTTTTCTGCAGGCATGAAGGCAACATGTGCGGTGAATCCATCAATATTGCCCTCGTGAATCACCATCCGTGAACCTCGATATGGTTCGATCAGCCAACCCAGACCGTAGCTGCCCAGATGTGTATTATTTAAATTGACCTCGGTCATGTCACAAACCATATGAGGCGTGTGCAGTGTATCCAGCATTTCGTCAGAAACGAGACGCTGACCATCGTGCATCCCGTGATTTATTTGAAACCGCACCCAATTCGCCATATCTTTGATATTGGAATTGATGGACCCAGCCGGGCCAATGGTACCTATATTACGAAACGGAATGACACGAGCCTGATCTTCAATTTGTATATAGGGCATCGCATAATCATGATGGAGCTGTGTCTTATCCACAGAGAATTGACTGGATGTCATGTTCAGTGGCTCGAATATCCGCTTCTGAACAACCTCTTCCCAAGATGAACGACTCACATGCCCGACAACATAACCCGCTACCATATACATGATATTCTGATATTGCCACTTCGTCCTGAATTCCACATCCGGCTGCCAGTGCAGTAACTGCATCATCGTACAACCTTACAAGCGTGTAAGGCAATTGTCATCTAAATCAATGGTACCAACCTGGCTCCTCCACTAAAATACTCCCTGGAAAGGATAATTTTTAAGGGGGAGTTGGCGTGAGGTTTTTTGAAATGCTGCTATTCTTGTCGAGTGCTTGTTTGTTGGCGCTCCTGTTCATTGTCAATCCACGTATCCGAAGATCAGCTTTGCTCCTGACAAGCGGAGCAGGCTCCATTTTTTTAGTGATCCATTTGCTTGTGGAAGGATACAGGGTTCAGCTATTATTTTTATACGGATTTACGCTCCTGATGCTTATTCTCTCACTGATAGACGCTTTCAAAACACCGGCAGTCGTTCAGACTTCGCGAATCCGTAGGGGGCTGGGCCGCCTTTTTATCGCGTTTGGGTTAATCGCAACGGGATGCTTCCTCTATGTATTTCCCGTATTCAACTTTCCGGAGCCAACTGGCGGGCTGAAGGTAAGTACACAAGTCTTTCATTTCATCGATTCAAGCCGGGAGGAGACATTTGGCACAACCGCGACAGGCAAAAGGGAAATGATGGTTCAGGTATGGTATCCGGCCCAAGCCGGCTCAGGCAAGTATGCTCCCTTTATTCCCGATACCCGGATTTTACGCTATATGGCTGCGAACTATGGCCTTCCCGGGTTTACTTTTCAACACTTGAAGTACGTATCCAGTCATGCTTATTCGGGAGCCGAAGTCTCTTCAGCACAGACATCATACCCGCTGATCCTTGCGAATCCCGGCTTTGGATCCTCCAGGTTCCTCCATACGTCGCAAGCCGAAAATCTCGCGAGTCACGGTTATATCGTGGCCGTGATCGACCACACCTTCAATACATTTGCAACTGAGTTTCCGGGCGGTCGAATTACGACCAGCACAACCAACGACTTATTTTCGCCCGACCACGATTATCGGACCGAAAGCGGAAATCGCAACAAATTGGGGAAAGTGTTAACAGATGATGTGGCTTTTGTGCTGGACCAGTTCGAGCTTATCCAATCGGGGCAGTTTCCAAGTCGTTTTAAAGGGAAGATGGATCTCAATCATGTCGGGGTGTTTGGTCATTCCATCGGCGGGGCGACGGCCTATGACGCTTCTTTCGATACGCGAATCACGGCTGGAATAGACTTGGACGGAGGGCTTTACCGACTGCGTGACAGAGAGGGTCTGCAAAAGCCGTTTTTATTCATCCACTCGGAAAGCGAATTTGAACAATTAAAAATGGTGAGGAATAACCGAGTTTACACGGATGCAGAGCTTGAGCGTATGGGCTCAACAAGAGAGTGGATGGATCAAGTAACGGAAGATAAAAAGCTGGAGCTTAGACGGATGCGCGAAACGGTGGGCGAAGGGGGACAAGTCCTCTATATTGAAAATACGGAGCATTTGAATTTTACCGATGTCCAGTTCATTTCTCCTATTTTCAAAATACTGGGCATTACCGGAAAAATTGCACCTGAAAGAGCGAGTTCCGTTATTAATGCCTATATGCTGGATTTCTTCGACATGTATCTGAAAAATCAAGGTGGCAACTTATTGAAAGGACCGGATAGCCGCTTTCCCGAGATGAAGTTCGCAACCCCGCTATTATAAGTTCATATAGCGTGGTCGATGCACTGGAAATCCGCTACGCTTCGAATTATCAGCTGGACAGGCACACGATTCCGTGATGGGTTACGAAATACTCTCAACCTTGGATCTGCAGAATCAATGTTGGCAGCGCTTGGCGACCCGCTATGACAAGACAATGAGCTGGCCCACATCCGGCCAATTCGTCAGAGATATGGGGCCGATTGGTTAAATATAGACAGATTAAAAAGGACCTGATTCAGGTCCTTTTGTCATGTGCTCGCAGCTTCCCGCAATTTATCATTCAACAATTGAAAAGCTTGATGAATGCTTTCTCTCGGCGTATTGCCATACCGTTCACCGATGTGGACTTCCGTATAACATCGACTATCCCCTGCTTCGTTTAGATAACTGATCAATCCGACGCCCGTCGCGCGGTAAACCTCAATAAGAATCGGTTCAAGCTGTTCTTTGTCCCATTCAAAATGTACATGAAACATATTCGATACGGGCACGGCAGGCTTCGTATTCACGCCCTCGCAGTGATTAAACAGCGCTGCGAGCTCTTTAGCTTCCTCGTAATACCGGCCCATGTTACCTATTCTTTCCGTATAATAATAACTTGAGCTGATGATATACGGGTAAAGACTGACCAGATCCCCGCCATGACGCCGTTTCCATACTTTGGACTTCTCCACAAAGTCGGTGCCGCCAGCCAGAATGGCGCCGGCAATCCCGCCTATGCCTTTATAGAAGGACACATATACACTGTCAAATAGGGCACAGATTTCGGCCGCCGTTTTTTGATAATACGGAGTGATCTCGAACAATCTTGCTCCGTCCAAATGCAGCTTTATGCCTTGAGAACGACAATATGCCGATATGGCCTCCAACTCTTCGTATTCGGGCAGCTGCCCTCCGATTTCACGCTGCGGCAGCTCCAGCAGCAAACATGCAATGTCGCGATTCAGATTCTGCACGTCTTCAAGCGTAATCAAACGATCTTTATCGGCAAGGAGGATCGATTCGATATGATGCAGCTCCTTAAGACCGTCCTCTTCGTGAATCTCCAGATGGCAGAGGGGATGATAAGCCACTTGTTTCAGCCCAGCATCATCGCACCAGATCCGCAAAGCAATCTGCTGCGCCATGGTTCCGCTCGGAAAAAAGACAGCCGATTCCTTGCCCAGAACGTCTGCCATGCGTGCCTGAAACTCCTCAATGATGACGCCTTTGCCGTATGTATCCCCCATCTGCGACCCATCCACATCCCGAAATGCCTCCATCAGCACCTCAAGATTCCTGCGGCTATGTCCAATCAATGGATAGGCTGTTTCGCTATAAGCCTCGCTAATCGATTTACGCTGTTCTCCCATGTCGCATATCACTCCTTCACTTCGACCGATAATAAGAACTCATCATCAGACGTAAAATTTAATTTCCTCGCTTACCAAGCATACTAGATAAATGAGCAAGTGAAAAATCATATTCGCTTTCGCAATGCCTTCGGAAAAACTTGACAAAAACAAACCAAGGGATTACATTGTATATGAGCATATGTTCATATTATAAATAACGCAAATGATTTCATGATTATTGATTCATTCGACAGATGGATCCGAAGGGAGTTTTCGATTATGCATCATCACAACCACCATCATGGGCATGACCACAGCCACCATGACCATGCCCGCTCAGGAAACAAAAAAGGTCTTGCCATTGCCCTCATCATCACACTTGGCATCATGATTCTAGAATTTATAGGGGGCTTGCTGACCAACAGTCTGGCTCTGTTATCCGATTCCGGGCATATGTTAAGTGATGCCAGCGCTTTGCTGCTCAGTCTGGTCGCATTATGGTTTGCCACAAAGCCCTCATCGCCGAATAAAACCTATGGCTTTTATCGTTTTGAAATATTGGCAGCACTACTAAACGGCGTCGCCTTGTTTATCATCGCCGGTTTTATCGTATGGGAAGCGATTCAGCGCTTTGACGACCCGCCAACCGTCGCCAGCGGAAGCATGATGCTCATTGCAGCCATCGGCCTGTTGGCTAACCTTCTCAGTGCCTGGTTCTTGATGCGAACCGGAGATGTAAAGAACAATGTGAATCTCCGCAGCGCTTACCTCCACGTGATTGGCGATGCGCTCGGCTCGGTAGGAGCCATCATCGCCGGGATTGTGATGATGGCCTTCGGATGGTACATTGCGGACCCTATCATATCCATCCTTGTGTCGATCTTGATTCTGAAAAGCGCCTGGAGAATCATACAGAATACCGTTCATATTCTGATGGAGGGAGCACCGGCAACGATAAACCCTGAAGAGGTAAAGAAATCCCTGCTGTCTATACCTGGGGTCACCGGCATCCATGATCTTCATATATGGACGATTACGTCCAATTTCGATTCCTTAAGCTGCCATCTCGTCGCCGAGGATGAAGCGAACAGTTATGAGATTCTGCAACAAGCGATCGATCTTCTGGACAGCCGATTCCACATCGAGCATTCAACGATCCAGATTGAGAACTCCACTATCACGCATCGTGATAATAAAGTCTAATCTCTTCTTTGCGGTAGTCCTTTAGTTCATGAAAAGGGGAAAAAAAGCTGCCGAGGTTTACACTTTTTACAAGCTCGGTTGACCTCCATAATGAGAGTATCAAGACATTCTACAGCGATACAGCAAACTCCGAATGTCTGATAGGGAGGTTAACATGAGCAACGATTTTTATACACTGGAAAAACTGAACGAATACCAGCAAGCAAAATGGGACGAACTTGATCGTCAAGGAAGATTCATCATTCATGACGAGATCGCATGCGAATCGCAGCATACCTCAAGGTATAATCGAATCCTCGATAAGCTATATGGCTTTTTTCGAAAGCGGAGATCCCGAAGAAGCCGCATATAATCCTTATAATAAATAAAGAGCAAGCGCGGTTATTTGCGCTTGCTCTTTGTATGAGAAGAAATCATACTCGCCAAATTTGCTTGAAATCCAGCCAACCCAGATTATTGATGACAACCCCTTTATAAGAAGGATCCAAGCTTGCGTAAAATCTCGTATGAACCAAGAATGATACATGTGCTTCCTCCCGAAGCCTCTCTTCAATATGGGACAACAAACTCAAACGCTCTTCATACCACTCGCTGGCAAGCGCATCATCCACGCAATCTTTCACCCAATGATGCAGCGATGGATCCATGAACTCTTTAACTACGCTTCCCTTCTGCTCGTAATTCTCGATTAAGCATACTTCTTCACCTGGAAGAACAAGGCCGTGCAAGACACAATCCATGGTGTTCATCACATCCGATTGGTGTATGGTATCCATCCTCTCCTCCCGGATGATCAATGGTATCCCGATGGAAGCGCACTGCTTCTGAACCCATTCGGCGTCTTTGATATGATTGGCGAGCGTAGCCATGGTAATGGGAGAGCCGTCATAACCCGACTGTTTCAGCAGTGACTTTGCGAACTCGGGATCATGTCGGTCTTTACGGTAAGGCGCTTGCTCATCCATGATAAATCCTTTGGCCGGGTATAGCCGGTTGCCGCCAAGTTCGCGTATCATCTCGGCACGGTTCAGAATCAGGCTGAATGCCCGGCGAAATTCGATGGACTGATAGGGCCCCGGCTTCTTCATATTCCAAGTAATCAAAGTCGTACAGCCTTCGGAAGATTCTATGATATCCACAGCATGTTTCTCACCCTTATGCTCGATGCGCTCCGGGTCTTGCAGCAGCCGCTCCCAGCTGACCTCGCAATGCTCCGCATCCTCGGGCATCATGATAATGTGGATGTTGTCCAAATGCGGCCGTCCCTGATAATAATGGGGATTCGCACGTATGGTCAGCCGTTCATCGGTCCATTCTTCCACCTGAAAGGGGCCCGTTCCGACAGGAAGTTTCCAGAACTGTTCTTCATTAAGACTCACCAAATGTTTGGGCACGATGGACATGCAAATGGAGCTAACAAACCGGATAAAAATCCGATTCGGCTTGTTAAGAATAAAACGAACCTCCCGAGGCGACACCACCTCTACTCGCTGCAGTTCGCGCACGATCCAAGCATTTCGTTTATCCCGTCCCAGGCGTTCCACCGTGAATTTCACGTCCTCCGCCGATAACTCTTTACCGTCATGGAACCGGATTCCTTTGCGCAGGTGAAAAGTCCAGACTGTTCCATCCTCATTGCTGTTCCAATAATGCGCGATAACGGGAAGGTATTGATCGTTGGCATTGTCGTATATCACCAGCCGATCAAAAACCTGCTGAATCATATGAGCTTGAAAACTGTAGTAGCATTCGGCGGGATCCAACGTTTCAATCAAGCGGTAAACGGGAAGCCGCAGTGAATCCCTTGCTTCTGCTTCCCCTTCTCTCATCTCCTTGCTAAAGCCAAAATGCCCGTTCATCCATTCCACGTAAGAATCGTTGGTGTGAATACCTTGACCATAGGTACGCAGCAGTTCGAAGGCCTGCCGATATTCCCCTTTTAACGCGAGCTGCTGCGTTGCTTCCTGAAGCAGATCAGCTTGATCGGCTAGAAAGGTAAGCTTGGAACGATTTCCTCGCCCGCGTCCTGCCTTCCACATAATCCAACCCTTCTCCTCGAGCTTGCGTATAACGAGCTTGGCATTCCGCGTTGTGCAATATAGCGTTTCGGCGATCTGCACAAGCGTCACTTCCGTAGCCGTGTTGGCCGGAGCGTTAACAGCAAGCTTTTGGTGCAGCATGAAGAATTGTTCGTACAGCATTGCAATCCGCTCCCCCCTGGTAACATCCATACGATTTATTCTACTTGGAGATCGTTTCGAGCGCGAGTCCCTTTTCGGTAGAAAACCATTATATTCGAAAAAAACAAAGGCATTCCATATGCCGGTGTTATACAATGTGGGTCATAAGTTTACACTCAATGATGGAGATGCACTGCTTCCTTCATGACATCATTCACAAGATTGAATAATAAGCTCAACCGCCTTCTGCAGAGTCAATGTAAGCTCCTTGCCCTCGGTCATTTTCTTCAGTCGAACCATGCCTGCCGCCGCTTCATCTTCGCCGATTAGGATGGCATAAGGAATACCCTCAGCTGAAACGGAAGCTAATGTTTTCTTCAGTTTGCGGCGGTTGTCCGCCAATCGCGTATGAATCCCGCGATTCCGAAGTGCCGCTGCGGCCGTCAATCCTTCGGGTATGGTCTCTCCTATCAGGATAATCACAACGAGCGGCTTGTTTGTTTCAATCGGACGGTTTCGGATCATCTCCATGATGGATTCCATGCCAAACGAAAGACCCACCGTAGGATAAACAATGTCCTCGCGTCCAACGAGCTGCCCGATAATCGCGTCATACCTGCCCCCTCCGCCCAAGCTTGAACGAAAGCCCTGAGATGCGTCAAAGATTTCGTAAACGGTTCCTGTGTAGAAGGACAATCCTCGGGAAAGAAACGGATCAAATACGCAGATGTTTTGCAGCCCGACGCGCTGCAGCATATTTTGCAGGATCCGGACTTCTCGTGCTCCGCACTCGTTGTCCAGGTTGTATGTGCTTGTTATTTGCGCTAATGTCGGCTCCTTGAGATCAACAAAATCAAGAATTTGACGACAAATCTCCGATGCGAGCACCTTACTCACAAGCTCTTGTCGTACCCCCTCCTTACCAATCTTGTCGAGCTTATCCAGCGTCAGCATGACGGAGGGTTTCATCTCTTCCGGTACGCCCATAGCTCCAAGTATTTCACCAAGGAAGCTTCGATTGTTCCACCGGAGCATGATCGGAATTTCAAGTCTCCGAAACACTTCGGCTGCAAGCTGCATTAGCTCAACCTCCGCTTCCGGTCCCGAGATTCCCACGACATCAACGTCGCACTGCAGAAACTCCCGCAATCTGCCCCGTTTGACGGGACCATCGCGGAATACCTTCCCCATCTCATAACGCTTAAAGGGCTGGCTGATGGCGGGATTCAGCGCGATTACCTTGGCGAATGGAATCGTCAAATCGTACCGGAGGCCCAGACGTCGCGTGCCCTGATCTGTCAGCTGGTACATTTCCTTCAGAATTTCCTCCCCTCCTGCGTATTTGGAAGACAACAGCTCCGATTCATTCAGAATGGTAGTCTCCATTTCAGCATAGTCATAACATTCAAACACTTCACGCAGCGTCGATTGCACCTTTCTTCGGATCGCCTGTTCTTGGCCAAAATAATCATACGTTCCTTTTACGTTCTGCATCGTTATCATCCTTTCGTTCTATATGAAAATAAAAAACGCGCCGGACCTCATGGTCCCGCGCGCTGAATATGCGGCAGGGAGGCCAACGCGAACAGCGTTAGCCCACCCTGTAGAATGACAGGCGTGCTAACGCTGCTTGTGATGATGAAGTTGATTGAATTTGATGTTGATCATGGTATAATCCCCTTCACTGTTTAGCCAAATGATTAAGGGGAATTATAGCGCAATCGTTTTATATATTCAAGGGCAAACCATTCTTAGATCATACGCGACCAATGGCGATGCGCCGCGATGGCATGAATGAAGGCTTCGCCGAAAGGCTTCAAATCCTCATTCTCTTGCGCAACCACGACCCCTTCACCGCTGGATGATGGAAGCAAAGTTGCCCCTTCGGCTATGGCTGCGATCGGCTTGAAATGCTGATACGCTTCCTTGACGAAATCCAGCACCTTCGGCTCCACCAGGAGCTCCGATACGCTTAACGCGCCGCCTGCGACAAGCACCGCATCAAACAAGACGGAATCCGCCCCAAGCAGCGAATGCTTCACTTCCAGTTCCGCGCCGGCTTTGCCTTGAATGACGCCGAGCTTCGCGCTAACCACCTCGGTGATGACACCGGCTTGCTGCAGCTGCGTAAGCACAAACGGGAGTTCATCCGTGAATCCGTTGCCTGCCAGCACCGCCACTTTACGGGTTAACGGGAGCTTCACGGTATTCATCATGCTCAGTGCCGGAGAAGACTCAGTGGAAGCGGAGAAGCTGGTTTGCGGTGGCATGGTTCCGATGCCCTCCGAAATCCGGGTGGCAAGTTCGCTATCGACGTTCGCGAACAGGTCAACGACTTGCTGGCGAATTTCCTTTCGCTGTACTTTACCCAGCTCGAACTGGAATGCGGATACGATATGCTGCTTCTCGACCTCGGACATGCTGTTCCAGAACAGGGCCGCTTGGCTGAAATGATCCTTAAAGCTGTCACTGCGCGCCTGCACCTTACGCCCTTCCACCTTCTCGGTGTAATGCTCATAACCCCCGCGCTCTACTGGAACCCGCTTCGGGGTGTTACCGGCAATACCGTTCTTATGATAGCTGACAGGGCCCATATTGATGGTCATACGATGCATCCCGTCACGCTGATTGTTATGAACCGGTGCGATTGGACGGTTGATCGGAATTTCGTGGAAATTGGGTCCGCCGAGCCGTGAAAGCTGGGTGTCTGTATAGGAGAATAAGCGGCCTTGCAGTAGCGGGTCATTGGTAAAATCGATGCCCGGTACGACATGTCCCGGATGGAAAGCAATCTGTTCCGTCTCCGCAAAGAAATTATCGGTATTGCGATTGAGTGTCATTTTGCCGATGATTCTGACGGGAATGAGTTCTTCGGGCCAAATCTTGGTCGGATCAAGGATATCAAAACCAAAATTGAATTCCTCATCCTCCCGAATCATTTGAACGCCAAACTCAAATTCCGGATAATTTCCTGATTCAATCGCATCCCAAAGATCACGGCGGTTAAAGTCGGGGTCCTTGCCTGCCAGCTTCTGCGTTTCATCCCATACGAGGGAATGCGTGCCGAGCACAGGCTTCCAGTGAAACTTCACAAAATGCGCTTGTCCTTCTTCATTCACGAAACGGAAGGTATGGACGCCGAAGCCCTCCATCATTCGGAAGCTTCGCGGAAGCGAGCGGTCGGACATCGCCCACATGATCATGTGCGCGCTTTCCGAATTGTTCGCTACAAAATCCCAGAACGTATCATGGGCGGATTGGGCTTGCGGAATCTCGTTATGCGGCTCAGGCTTGACAGCATGAACGAAATCGGGAAACTTCATCGCATCCTGTATGAAAAAGACCGGCATATTGTTGCCCACAAGATCATAATTCCCTTCTTCCGTATAAAACTTGGTTGCGAAGCCGCGTACGTCCCTGACGGTGTCGGCTGATCCCCTGGAGCCCGCAACCGTGGAGAATCGGACAAACACCGGCGTGACGACGGAAGGATCCTGCAGAAATTTGGCTTTTGTATAATCTTTCATGGATTCATATAGCTGAAAATAGCCGTGAGCCCCAAAACCGCGGGCATGCACGATCCGTTCTGGAATCCGCTCATGGTCGAAATGCGTCATCTTCTCTCTGAAATGGAAGTCCTCCATTAAGGTTGGACCGCGCTCGCCCGCTTTAAGCGAATGTTCATCCTCTGAGACCTTAAGTCCCTGATTGGTTGTCAAGTCTTTACCGTCATTGTCTACCGTAAATTGTTCCAGCTGTTGGTCCTTGCTTGTCTTGCCCGGGCTGTTGTTAGCATTCGAATGGGTGTTTGATTTGTCCATTTGTCGGAACCTCCTGGTATGTAGGTAGTAGATGCGTGTCTGACGTAAATGCACTTGGTAACAGATCCGCTTGCGAACCCGAAATGTATTTACCCTGCATACTGGAATACGAATCCAGGATCAAACTTCCTTCATGAAAAGCTCATCTAACCGTCCGATTGGGTTTGATCGCCTCCATCTCCTGTTTCCTGCAAAAAAGCAGCCCCCCTCCCTAGAGGCGGACTGCTCTGATGGTGCTTCGACGATGTTCCAAGCCTAAATTTAAATCCCCGCAAGTTTATCCGGATTCCTTACAATATAAATATTTTGCAGCAATCCGTTCCGAATATTGACAAAGACAACCCCGGTAACACTTCCTCCCTGGCGGAAAATAACAGCGGTTTGATGGTTCAGTTCCTTTACCTCGATCTCCGGCGCTACTCCATCCTCCAGCTGCGCTTGGTGAAGAATGCCGATGAGGAAACGGGCAACCCGCTCCTTGCTCTCGACCGGTCTCGCAGCTGCGATCACTTTACCGCCGCCATCGGACAACAATACAGCATCTTCCGCTAACAGGGATAGGACATGTTCGGCATTTCCTTCGGATAGGGCCGTGAAGAACCGGCTCACCCATTCCTCTGCCATAGACCCTACGCCAATCAGATCATCCTCCGTGATCCCCATCTTTCCTCTCGCCCTGCTCATCAGCTTGCGGCAGTTGGCCTCGGTTTTATCGATCAGTCCGGCGATTTCCGGATAATCGAATCCAAGCGCTTCCCGCAGAACAAACACGGCCCGCTCCGAGGAAGACAGCCGCTCCAGCAGAACCAGCATGGCATAGGAAAGCAGTTCATGATTCTCGACGGCTTCATAGGACTCGCTATAGGCTGCCGGGATCGGTTCAGGAAGCCAAGGGCCGTAGTACTGCTCTCTTCGATTTCGAGCTGACTTGATTTCGTCGATGCAGCGATTCGTCACCATTTTGCACAGATAAGCTTTTGGCTCCTCCAGCTTCTCCGGGGGAAGACTTTGAACTTTCACGAACACATCCTGTACGGCGTCCTCTGCGTCCGACACCCGCCGATGCCATATACTCCCGGGGCATCCTTGACACGATAGCTTTCATCTACAACGATTTGACCGTCCATTGTAACCGACAGTCCGAGGCTGAGGAGCGCGGGGTTAGGAGTGAGGCCAAGCGTCCATACCGTTAGGCTCACAGGGATCGGAGATCCATCGTTGACATGAACCAGCCCCAGCTCCTCTTTGATCACTCTTCTTCCATGATGAAGGACTACGCCAAGATCGGTTAGATATCGTTCAAGCCGATGCGCCACCTTCGCAGGCCCTTCCAGGAACAATCGTTCCTGAGCATTGAATAGGTGCACACGGATTAACTTCGGATCTAAACCAAGCTTAACCGCCTCTGTCCGCATGGCGTGGACCACCTCGGCTGACGTTTCGATGCCCGTTATGCCGGCACCAGCGACGGCTGCACTCATCAGCCGCTGCTTCTCCTGCGCATTCGTTTCCTTTACTGCCAACATAAGGTTTGCGTGCCACCGTTCCCGGATGCGTTCCGCCGCTTCCAAGCCTGTCAGCGATATTCCGCCTTGTTCCGGTGCTGCCTGACGAACGATGCTTCCTATGGCCATCACAAGGACATCATATTCCAGCTTATGTTCCAGCCCTTTGCTGTCTTCCAAAGTCAGCTGCTTGCTCTCCTTATCCATGCCGGTCACCCTGCCCTGTATGAAACGGGTACCTTCCGGCATGACCTGTTCCCAAGGAACGGTAATCCCCTCTTCACTCACTGCAGGACGGAACAGCAGCACTTTCTGCACATGGGCGGAACCCTTATCGATCAGGATCAGGCGCAGCTTCCTTCCATTGAGTCCTTTATGACAAGCTTTATGAATCGCTTTTAGAGCATGTATACCTGCAAAGCCTCCACCTACTACGACACATGTTAGATCCTTCATGAGACAACCCATCTCCTTTTGTTTTATGCGATTTTGCACATAACACGAGAAGAGGGCTGTTTTTGTGACATTCAATCAGACCGTTTTTTTAAAATATTCCGTATTTATCGGCAGACATGATCTCTACATGACTTCGAGAAGAAATTCATTACTCATGTTATTGCTCATACCAACGAGCCTTGCTTTACCTGCTCCGATATTTCCACGAGACGATGAATTCCCTCTTCCAATTGAACTTCGCTGATATAAGAGTAGCTGAGTCTG
Source organism: Paenibacillus sp. MDMC362 (assembly GCF_003269305.1). Taxonomy (NCBI): domain Bacteria; kingdom Bacillati; phylum Bacillota; class Bacilli; order Caryophanales; family Paenibacillaceae; genus Paenibacillus; species Paenibacillus sp. MDMC362. The sequence goes on along the minus strand of NZ_QLYT01000005.1, from coordinate 73,333 downwards.
ATCCACGAATCCATCTGATCCAGCGGGTCGCATATACGCCCCGGCACAAAAGCTACCGATTCCGCCAGGCATTGCCGCAACAACGCATCCACGTTGATGTTCTCCGGCAGCTGTATCCACAGATTCAAGCCGCCGCCGGGGCTGTTCCACTGCCATTCTGTAGGCTCAAGCAACTTCTCCATCTTATCCTTACGAAGCTCCAGGGCAATCCGCAGCTTGGCCACATGCTCCTGAAGCCTGCTCGAGAAGAAATAGTGCTGGAAAATCTTTTGCGTCAGCAGCGGCGTCCCGTTGTCCGACAGCGCCTTGGTCGGCAGGATGACATTCATCAGCTCCGGACGTGCCGCCAGTACCGATATCCGCAAGCCAGGGGCCACATATTTGCTAAAGCTTCGAATGTGAATGACATAGCCCTCGGTATCGTAATAAAAAAAGGGCAGCGGCGGCGGATCTCCAAAATAAATGTCGTGATAGACCTCATCCTCCACCAGAATGCATTGATATCGTTCCGCCAGTTCAACCAGCGCCTTGCGCTGGTTAGTCGGCACCGTGTACCCTGTCGGATTCTGAAAGGTCGGGTTCATATAGAACAGCTTCGGCTTCTCCGTCCGCATAAGACATTCAATCTGCTCCAGGTCATATCCTTCCGGCATAATCTCAATGGGAAGCAGCTTGACATTTTGCTGCACAAAAACATCGATCGCCGGACTATACGTCGGCCGCTCAATCAACACCGAATCTCCGCTTTTGACAAGCGAACGCGAGATCAGGTCGATCGCTTGCTGGGATCCCGTCGTAATGAGCAGCTCTTCCGGATGGACCGATATGCCTTGTTTGTCCATAAAGTACCAGGCCATCTCCTCGCGCAGCTCCAAATCTCCGGACACGGAAGAATACGTGCTTAATACCTTCGGATACATGTCAAACACTTGTTTCACGTGATTGGAGAGGAACGCGTTCGGCAGCAGCGCAGGATCAATCAGCGCTTCCGACATCTGGTAATCGACCTGATGTCTGTGAATGTCGGACAAGCGGCTGCGATTGACATATATCGATTTGGCCTGATATTCCCAAGGCCGGCTGGATATATAGTTTTCCTGCAATGTCGCAGGCGCTTTAGGCGCTACGAAATATCCTGATTTATATTTCACTTCCACGATCCCGTCTTCAAGCAGCTGCTGATAAGCTTTCAGCACCGTTAACCGGTGAACGTTCAAACGCTCGGCCATCGCCCTCACGGACGGGATTCTGTCAGTCTCCTTCCACTCACCTTGAGCAATTCCTTCCAGAATGGTGTCATAGACCGACTGCTGCAAAGTCCGCTTACCTTGATGTTTGTCTTCCAGCGTAGTTAATTCCATCTGTTCTTCCTCCGATCCGATATAGAACATATCTGTTCTACCAACCGCCAATCTGTTCTAATAACTACCTATTATAGTATAGAAAAAGGAGGATGCTACATGATTATTTTTAACTACTTGCTTATGTGCGCCATATTCAGCACGACGTTTCTCGCCATCAAGATTGGCGTTGAATCAGGACTGCCGCCGTTTCTCTCGGCGGGACTCCGGTTTCTTCTCGCGGGCGCCATCATCTTCCTGTGGATGGTATTGCAGCGGAAGGCAAAACCAAGCCTTCTCCTGCGCAAGGAATTCCTTCTAATCGGGATGACCAGTACATTCTTGACGTTTGCAACGCTATATTGGGCCGAGCAGCACGTGTCCTCAGGGATCGCTGCCATCCTATCGGCAACAGGCCCCATGATGATTCTGATGATCCAATCGGTTGTAATGCGGAAGAATGCCCGTCGCAGCGATTATTGGGGGTGCGCGGTCGGTTTTGCGGGAGTATGTTTGCTCATCATGCCCGAGATAGCAATGGGGAGCGACCTCATCTGGATTCTGAGCTGCATCGCCATTCTTATAGGCGAAATCGGTTATAGCGTGGGCTCCCTCTCTACCCGAAAATTATCCTTTGATATGCCTGATATTTCGCCGATTACGATCAATGCGGTGCAAATGATGTATGGCGGCGCTGCCCTATTGCTGTTATCCCTGTTCAGTGAACAGGTACAATGGAATGGTATTCTAACGCTGCCAGCCCTCGGTTCTGTCTTGTATTTAACGATAGTGGGCTCGATGCTGGGGCATAGTCTGTATGCTTGGCTGCTAAAAGCAACAAATGCCTTTTTTCCGTCCACCTGGCTCTTTGTTTCTCCGATCATCGCGTTAGGATTAGGCGCATTTCTGTACGGCGAAGCGATTTCTCTTTATTCCATCGTCGGCAGCTTGCTCATCATCGGCGGAATACTGATCTTGAATCTGCCTGAGCTTCGAGCACGCCGGATCGCGCGCCGTGTGGCTTCAAACACTTGATATCGAACCTTTCAAGGTTCCAAGGATTAGCACCATAATTTAAAACGGCTGCAACTCGTAAACCTCATCACGAGTTGCAGCCGTTATGTTTCATTATTCAATGTTATGATTCAATCCTTAATCCACTTTGGCACGATATGCCTCTGCAGTCAGCAGCTTTCCGAGTGCTTCCTCCAGGTCACCTTCCACCTCAACCTCAATGATCCAACCGCCTTCGTACGGCTCTTCGTTCAGAAGCTCCGGCTGGTCTTCCAGAGAAGCATTCACTTTCGTGATGGTACCTGATACAGGGGAATACAGTTCCGATACGGTTTTGACCGACTCGATGGTACCGATGCTGTCACCTGCGGCCACGACAGCGCCTGTCTCGGGGAGTTCAACGAATACGATATCGCCCAGCTGACATTGCGCATGATCGGAAATACCGACGCGCACCACATTTCCATCTACCTTCAATGCCCATTCATGATCGTCGCTGTAAACCAAATTCTCTCTGATTTCGCTCATTTACGGATACTCCTCTTTTCTTAAAGAAATGAAATTAAGGTAAATAAATGAAAAAAAAGGACGCAAAAAAAGGCTTTCGCCTTCTCTCTGTCCTCGGTACCTGAGAGTTTATGATCGACCGCTTCTTATGGTCCGATCTTTCCCCTTGGGTGGCTTGCGCACTCTCCAGAGCTGCGTCAGATGGCGGTTCGTTTACCTGAGAGATTACTCGTCAGCCTGGCAGGCGTAACGGTTTACTCCTTCGGTGCCGCCAAGGTTTTAACCTTCGCGAGGCGGTCTCTCCCATCCATCGTCATCCGCATATTCGGTTGGCTTATTCTCCCACAGAATAAAACAGGGACGAAGTGATGTCAATATATCTGACAAAAATTTTAAGATTGAAAATATTTTGGTGAAATAAAGGTTGACACTTTATGGAGAGACACGTTTATAATAATCACAAGAACGTAAGGAAGATGATGACAACTCAATAATTTTCACGCGGATGATGGTAGCGGGAGAGATTACCGACAGGGTTGACAGGTAGCGCCGAAGGAGTAAGCCGTAACACGGTGAATCTCTCAGGCAAAAGGACCTTTACCGGACGCACCTCTGGAGAGAATTCTGAATGTAGAATCACCCACGGGGAAACTCACACACGCTTGACATTATACTTACATGACATGTGGGGTAACTCTCAGGTACAAAGGACAGAGCAGAAGGATTACGCAACGAGCGGGCTTTTTTCAGCACGACTTGTTATCCTTCTGTCTGTCCTTTTTTGGTGTTTCCCCGATTGATCATGCCAATTCGAAGAGGTGAAGAGATGAGTTCATTACAACGTACACCGCTTTACCCGCTTTATTCCGATTTTCCTTCTGCCCGCTGCATCGACTTTGGCGGCTGGGAATTGCCCGTGCAATTTTCAGGCATTGTGCAAGAGCATGAAGCCGTACGCAAGCACGCCGGCCTGTTCGACGTCTCCCATATGGGTGAATTTATCGTCACCGGACAAGACGCTGAAGCATTTATCCAGAAGATGACCACGAATGACGTAACCCGCATATCGATGGGTCAGGCCCAATACACGTTGATGTGTTACGACAACGGCGGTACGGTAGATGACCTGCTTGTGTATAAACTGTCGGCTGACCGATTTATGTTGGTAGTGAACGCATCCAACATCGACAAAGACCTCCAGTGGCTTCAAGACCATCTTGCAGGTGATGTCACCATCCGTAATGTGTCCGCTGAGACGGCTCTGATTGCTCTTCAGGGACCTGCGGCCGTAAACATCATGTCACAGGCCACGACTGAGGTCTTAGACGAACTCCCCTCCTTCCATTTTATCCAGAACGCACAGGTTTGCGGCTGCTCCGCCCTACTGTCCCGTACCGGTTATACCGGAGAAGACGGCTTTGAAATTTATTGCTCCTCTGAGGATGCTCCCGCAATTTGGAGAGAGCTCTTAACCGCCGGAGAACCACATGGCCTTGTTCCAACCGGACTGGGCGCGCGTGATACACTCCGTTTCGAAGCGAAACTGCCATTGTACGGCCAAGAGCTTTCGAGCACGATCTCTCCGCTTGAAGCCAGTCTCGGGTTCTTTGTGAAGCTGGACAGCGGCGATTTCATCGGTCGGGAAGCGCTTCAACAGCAGAAGCAAGACGGTGTGCCGCGTAAGCTGGTCGGCATTGAACTCATCGATCGCGGTATCCCGCGCTCCCACTATCCCGTATACAACCATGAAGGAGAACCCATCGGTGAAGTGACCAGCGGTACCCAATCCCCTTCACTCAAGCGAAATCTCGGATTGGCATTGATCGAAACGCCATATACAAGCCTCGATACCGAGGTATGGGTTGAGATCCGCGGTAAGAAGTTAAAAGCCAAAGTAGTAAAAACCCCATTCTACAAAAGAGGAGCTGCCTTAACATGAAGCATCGTTACTTGCCTATGACGGATCAGGATCAAGCCGATATGCTTGCTGCGGTCGGCGCGGAAACGATCGAAGATCTGTTTGCCGATATCCCCCAAGCGGTCCGTTACAACGGCGTCCTTCCCATGTCAAAACGGCTGGGTGAACCTGAACTTCTGAAGCATATGCGCGACCTATCGGACCGGAATGCCGATTTTGACCGTTATACAAGCTTTCTCGGGGCCGGTTTGTACGACCACCATATTCCGGTTGTGCTCAATCATGTGATTTCCCGCTCTGAATTCTACACGGCGTATACGCCTTACCAACCAGAGATCAGCCAAGGCGAGCTGCAAGCGATTTTTGAATTTCAATCCTATATTTGTGAATTGACCGGCATGAAAGTGGCCAATGCCAGCATGTATGACGGTTCCACGGCGCTTGCTGAGGCTGCGGCTCTCGCCAGCGGTGCAACCAAACGGAAGAAAATCGTCATATCGCGTGCCGTCCATCCCGAAGCCCGGGAAATCGTTCTGACCTCGGCTCGCGGCCTCGATCTGGAAGTCGTGGAAGTCGGCATCGTCAATGGTGTTACCGACCAGGATGCACTTGCCGCTGCCATAACGGAAGATACCGCCGCCGTCCTTCTGCAATCACCGAACTTTTTCGGCTGCATTGAAGACGTGAAATCGATCGAACCGCTGGTTCATGAGAAAAAAGCATTGCTTGTCCTGAGCGTAAACCCGCTGTCCCTCGGTTTACTGGAATCCCCTGGCGTGCTTGGAGCCGACATCGTTGTCGGCGATGCCCAGCCGCTCGGCATTCCAGCTTCTCTTGGCGGACCGACGTGCGGATTCTTCGCGGTATCCGAGCCGCTGATGCGCCGCATTCCCGGACGAATTGTGGGTCAAACCGTCGATCAGGACAGCAAACGCGGTTTTGTACTGACGCTGCAGGCACGTGAACAACATATTCGCCGCGAAAAAGCAACGTCGAACATCTGCTCGAACCAGGCGCTGCTCGCGCTGTGTGCATCCGTTTATATGTCCACCCTGGGTAAAGCAGGCATGCAAGAGGCGGCGCTTCTGAATGTGCGCAAATCCCATTATGCTGCCGATCGTGTCGCCAAAGGCTCCCTCTCCCTTCCATTCAGCTCGCCGTTCTTCAATGAGTTTGTGGTAAAGCTGCCTGAAGGAACGAACGTGAAGGAGATCAACTCGAAGCTTCTGGGTGCAGGTTACATCGGAGGTTATGATCTTGGCGCTGCGTACCCTGAGCTTCAAGGATGTATGCTAATCGCTGTGACCGAACGGCGGACGAAGGAAGAAATCGACCAATTTATTGGTGAATTGGAGGCGATCGTATGAAACCGGAAAAAGCATTGATATTCGAACTCAGCAAGCCCGGCCGTGTCGCCTATTCCCTTCCCGAATGCGACGTACCGGAGATCGACGCCGCTTCATTAATACCAGAGGGTCTGCTGCGCGGCAAACCGGCCGAACTGCCGGAAGTATATGAAGTGGATGTCATTCGTCACTATACGGAGCTGTCGCGGCGTAATTTCGGCATCGATAACGGCTTCTACCCGCTCGGCTCATGCACGATGAAATACAACCCGAAGATCAATGAGGACGTTGCCCGTTTTGCCGGCTTTGCCAAGATTCATCCGTACCAGCCAGAAGAAAGCATTCAAGGCGCTCTGGAGCTGCTCTACACCTTGCAGAATGATCTGGCGGCACTTACCGGGATGGATCAAGTAACGCTGCAGCCCGCTGCGGGTGCGCATGGGGAGTGGACGGGACTCATGCTGATCCGTGCTTACCATGAAAGCCGCGGCGAGAAACGAACCAAGGTCATTGTTCCCGACTCCTCGCACGGCACCAACCCCGCCAGCGCAACGGTTGCCGGTTACGACACGATCACGATTAAATCCAATGAGCGCGGCATGGTGGATCTGGATGCCCTGCGCGCCGTCGTTGGTAATGATACGGCCGCACTGATGCTGACGAACCCTAGCACGCTCGGACTATTTGAAGAGCAAATCGTGGAAATAGCCGAAATCGTGCACGAGGCAGGCGGTCTTCTCTACTATGATGGAGCCAATTCCAATGCCATCATGGGCATTACCCGCCCAGGCGACATGGGCTTTGACGTGGTTCATCTCAACCTGCACAAAACGATGAGCACGCCGCATGGCGGCGGTGGCCCCGGTGCGGGCCCTGTCGGCGTGAAGAGCCTGTTGATCCCGTTCCTGCCAAAACCGATCGTGTCCAAACGCGAGGATGGCACCTACTATTGGGATTACGATCGTCCGCAATCCATCGGCCGCGTGAAGGCATTCTATGGCAACTTTGGCATCCTGGTCCGGGCCTACACGTATATTCGCACCTATGGACCGGAAGGACTTCGCCGCGTCTCGGAGCTTGCAGTGCTGAATGCCAACTATATGATGCACCGTCTGGCTCCTTATTACGAAGTTGCCTACCCGGGCCTTTGCAAGCACGAGTTCGTGCTATCCGGCAAAAAACTAAAAGAGTTTGGCGTGCGGACACTGGATGTTGCCAAGCGGCTGCTTGATTTTGGCTATCATCCGCCAACCATTTACTTCCCGCTCAACGTAGAGGAATGCATTATGATTGAGCCGACCGAGACGGAGAGTAAAGAAACGCTGGACGGTTTCATTGACACGATGATCCAGATCGCCAAAGAAGCCGAAACCACGCCGGAGGTTGTCATAGGCGCCCCTTATACCACGGTCGTGAAACGACTTGACGAAACGACGGCGGCACGCAAACCGGTTCTGAACTGCACTTGTGGTTAATATTGAATTGATCTTTATTCCGTAAGAAAGGGTGTCCCTCGCCGTAGGATCGGCGGTAAGGGACACCCTTTTATGTGCTGTACAACATAGGGATTAATACACCTGTTAAATGATGCCTATACAGCTGCAGCCAACTTGCCACTCTAACTCCTTGGTAAGAAATTGGGGGGCATTTCTTCGGAGACCAATAAACCTACTGTCATTCCCTGATACTATACGATTCTGCATCACTCGTTTGCTCAGGCTTTGGACCATATTAGTTCTCCACTCATGGCATCAATGAAATCTAATACATATTCTGCATGGTTTCCTTCCACTTCAACTCTCCTCTTGCATACGGGATCATAAATTAACTGGTAGTGTACTGTGTTGCCATCATAATAATCAAACCATTTGAGCGATACATCAAACTGTTCTACGAAACGGGCAAGCGCTGATTCGGGAGAAACCACAGCCTCGAACTTACCTGCCTCCAATTCACGGATTTTCTTCATAGACACACCGCGGTAGAGAAGCACTTCACCCGTAATCGTGCTTACACTGATATTTACCCGCTCCAGCCGTACGCGGTATTGATCAATATATAGCGGCATGTGGAAGAACTCACGATCAAGCGGTTCAGCTTCACCCTCATCTCCCCCTGGCTCACTGTCCGTTCCTCCGTCTTCCCCATCCCATTTCACTTCCAATTGCAGGTACTTTGCGTACGAAGGAAAAAAGCTTCGCAAGAAAAGCTCTGCTCTTTCCCAGCATTGCTCGCGTGTGAATCTGACTTCTTCATTCCGGCTGTCCTGTTTTTGATGGTACGCTTCCAGGGAACCTGTCGATTTATCAATATGTATCATAAACGCTGCTTGAAGATTACGAAGTGCGGTTCCCCAACGTCTTTCAAAATATACATCTACCGATAACGGATCGGTCGCAGAACGATCCTCTTCATCCTCATTAATATCGCTTGTATCGAAGTATAATAAAATCAGGTTTTGATCGTCTCCCCTAGGCTTATCAAGCACATATCGCTCCGTATCAATGCCTAGCTGCGCTTCCCAGAATTGAATCAAACTTGAATCTTCATCTGAGCTTGCATCCGCAAGTCCATGGCTTGGTGGAAGAATAGGGTTGATGGCATGGAGATTCTCCCTATTCAATTCTCCATGTTCCGCTTGGATGATTGGAACACTCGGCGGCAGCAAATCATGCTGCAGACTATGCAAAGGTTCACCTGTAATTGCATCGATGTTACGACGGCCTTGAATCGGTTCATAGACCAGACGATGCTGATCTTCATCCCCTTCCATGTCATACACAGAAGGATACAATATGGTTATGATTGGCTGCATATGCAGATCTTGAACAATCCTTTGCTTGGCAGCCTCGGCGCTGATAATCTTGGCCGGCCAAACCGGAAGCTCTTCTCCCAAAAATAATTCTGCCTTGTAATGAACGATATTTAAATTAGGGTCTAGCCGAATATCGCAACCGGAGCTCGGTAACGGCAATCCGCCGACCTCGGCTCTAAACTCAATATCATAATCATTTCTTTTGGTCTTTGAATGGATATAAGTCAGCACTTCGTTATCCGGATGATGCTGAATCATGAACCTTTTAGCTGCTTCAATTGCATGCTCAATCGGATATATTTCCTCTATCACATGATCCCGCTCTCGCTCGATCTGAAGCCTCATCAGCTGTCCGGATCCAAGACTTAATGAGACCTCTATTCGATTATCCTCGTGTTCAGGGTCCTCCCATATAAACGTTCTCGCTTTTTCATCGTACCCATTGGGGGTGTTATCCTCCATAACAAGTTCATAACGCTCAGGTATGAAGATGATCGCTCTTGCAGCTGCCTGAAGCGCCGTAATATCCATTGGCATAGTGTCTCCTCGCCTCCTTCTTGTTCTCTATTAGTACGCCCAATTATATGATATAAAGTATATAATTATATACGGCTTACTTCTACCAAGCTGACAAAAGACGAAAGATGCGGTGATCAAATGAGTAACCCGATACATGGCCTGGATGTAAACCCATATCTTGAGCGTATTGGATACACGGGCCCGATTGTAAACAGCGCTTATATGCTCGCCAGATTGCAGGAACAGCATGTGCATACCGTTCCCTATGAAAATCTCGATATCCTTGATCGAATTCCACTGTCCCTGGATATCCCCGATCTTTACGATAAAATCGTAACTCGGCATCGCGGCGGCTACTGCTTCGAGCTCAATGCGTTGTTCGGCTGGCTGCTGCAGGAACTGGGATTCAAGGTCACTCATTACTTCGGACGCTTCTGGCGGGATGAAACTGATACGCCTGCTAAACGTCGGCATCATATTCTGCAGGTGAATATTGAAGAACAACGATATATTGCCGATGTCGGCGTCGGGGGAGCCGGACCTCGCCATCCTCTGGAATTGGTGGATGGCCTTGTGCAGACCCAGGGGAACGAGACCTATCGGCTCGTCCAAACGGAAGCGTATGGCTGGATGCTCGAAGAGTGGAAAAAAGAAGCCTGGGATCCCGTCTTCTCCTTTACAGAAGAACCTAACCTGCCGAGAGATTTCATCACCACTTCATTCTGGTGCGAGTATGCCCCCGATTCGCCTTTTAACAAAACGGCTCGCGTATCCATTCGTACGGCAGAAGGCAGAAACACCGTGGATGATGACGAATTCAGAATTTACAAAGCCGGCGGCGTCCACACCTTTAAACCGGGCAATGCACAGGAATATACCGAAGCACTCTATACATATTTCGGCATTCCTATCCATAAATAAGAATAAACCGGGCTTTCCCATGCAGGGAGCCCGGTTTTATTGTTAATATTCGACTTTGCGCTCGGCGGAGCTCCACGCTTGAAATGGCAGCAAATAATCCGCTGTTTGAACCTGCTTCATAGGGATGGAGCGCTGGTCCATCGGCATCGCGATTTCATCGTAAATGAAATGATCGTCGAATCCGATCGCAGCCGCATCCTTCTTCGTGCTTGCATAATAAACGGCATCAGGTCTGGACCAATAGATGGCCCCCAGACACATCGGACAAGGCTCGCAGCTGGTATAAATCGTACAGCCTTTTAATTGGAAATCCTCCAGGTGTTGACATGCTTCCCTTATGGCTTGCACCTCGGCATGAGCCGTCGGGTCGTTCAGCGCGGTAACCAAATTACGGCCCCTGCCGATCACTTGACCCTCCTTCACCACAATCGCTCCAAAAGGACCACCCTCCACATGTTGAACGTTTCGATGGGCCTCTGCAATCGCTTGACGCATCCAGTACTCATGATTATGTTCGCTCATTGTGTACAGCTCCCTTCCCATGTTCATCCTGATCCCGATGCTGTTATCCATCCATGCCAATCACCTGGGACAGCTAATTATCATCATAGCATATCTTCCTTTAATCTCCTCCATTATTCCAGTCAAATGGAGAAAAATGGATTGACAAGGTGTATACAAACGTATACACTCACTTTAAAGGTATACAAATGTATACGTATTATTGTTAAGGAGGTTGATGTTATATGCGCCAAGAGGATCAGGATACATCGAGTCATGAACGGTCGGAGCCTCGCGAGCGTGACAGCCACCGGCACGGCGGACGGCACGGAAGACGGCGAGAGGAAGGCTACGGCGGCAGGGAAGGCGGCAAGATGGCGCAGACGTTCCGCCGGGGGCGCGCGCTTTCCTTTTTGGACAATTTGATTGTGAAACGGGAGACTTTGAAGAAACAAGTGAATGACCCGGACCTTGAAGCCATCAGAGAAGTGATCAGCGGAGAGCTGAAAGCGGTAGACCAGATCATTCAGGAGTACATTCAGGCTTTTGAGCTGTATGATACGAAACCATCGCAAGACAGCCCATAATGGCTGTCCGCTAATCTTAAACCAATAACCATGACAGAGGTAGAACTTGGAGCGTGATAATTCTTGATCAGAAAGTTTTTTTCTTACTATCGGCCCTATAAGGGATTGTTTATTTTGGATTTTACGTGCGCCGTTATTGCCGGACTGCTGGAGCTCGTTTTCCCGCTTGCCGTCAGCAAATTCATTGACGACCTGCTGCCCAGCCAGGATTGGCCGCTTATCCTGATTGCCTGCATCGTCCTTCTCTCCATCTATGCGCTGAATACCGCGCTGCAATACATCGTAACTTACTGGGGGCATATGCTCGGCATTAATATCGAGACGGATCTGCGGGAGAAAATGTTTTCCCACATCCAGAAGTTATCCTTCCGTTTCTTTGATAACAACAAAACCGGCCATCTCATGGGACGCATCACGAATGATCTTAATGACGTCGGAGAGGTAGCCCATCACGGACCGGAAGATGTGTTCATCGCCGTTATGACGCTGCTCGGTTCCTTCTCCTTAATGGCTTACATCAACTTAGAACTAGCGCTTCTGACTTTTATCATCGTGCCGTTGATGGCATGGCTGATCATTAAGTTCGGAGGCAGAATGACCACGACCTATCGTCAACTGTTCCGTAATGTAGGGAATTTCAACGCCCGCATCGAAGACAATGTCGGCGGTATCCGTGTAGTTCAATCGTTTGCGAACGAAGAGCATGAGAATAAACTGTTTCAGGAAGAGAACAAGCAATTCCGGGCGACAAAACTGCTGGCTTACAAAACGATGGCAAAAAGCATGTCTATCAGCTATATGCTGATGCGTCTGATCACGGTATTCGTCATGATCTGCGGTGCCTGGTTCTTCATCCAAGGCAAAATTGAGATGGGTGAATTCATGGCCTTCCTTCTGCTCTCCAACATCTTCTTCCGTCCGATCGAGAAGATCAATGCCGTCATTGAGAGCTATCCCAAAGGGATCGCCGGCTTTAAACGTTACCTGGAAATCATGGAAACCGAGCCGGAGATCGCCGATGTGCCTGATGCCGTATCCCTTTCATCTGTACGGGGAGATATCCGCTTTGAAGGCGTAACCTTCGGATACGAGCCTTCCCGAACGATACTGAATAACATTCATCTGACGATTCGTGCCGGAGAAACGGTTGCGTTTGTAGGACCGTCCGGTGCGGGAAAGACCACCATCTGCAGCCTACTCCCCCGTTTCTATGACGTGGATCAGGGGAGGATTACGGTAGATGGGATCGACATCCGGAATATCAAATTGCAAAATCTACGGAAACATATCGGCATCGTGCAGCAGGATGTGTTCCTGTTCTCCGGTACGATCCGCGACAATATCGCTTATGGCGACTTACATGCAACGGACCAGCAAATCTGGGAAGCTGCACGGCGTGCATCGCTCGATGAACTGATTCGAAGCCTGCCGGACGGTATGGAAACAGTGATTGGGGAACGCGGCGTCAAGTTGTCCGGCGGTCAGAAGCAGCGCTTGTCCATTGCAAGAATGTTCCTTAAGAACCCGCCGATTCTTATACTGGACGAAGCCACCTCGGCACTCGACACGGAAACGGAAGCGCAAATCCAGAAATCCCTGGCTGAGCTGTCCGTCGGCAGAACAACCCTTGTGATCGCTCACCGGCTCACCACCATTCAGAGCGCGGACCGGATTATCGTCGTCAATTCCGAAGGCATTGCCGAACAAGGGACGCACCAGGAATTGATTCATTCCGGCGGCGTGTACAGCAGGCTTCACCAAGTTCACTAATGAACCCATGATCCGTAGTTTCACATGAATACTAAACGGATCGTCATGAAATCCCGTATCAAATATATAAAGGATGCCTCCGCTTAGAAACGAGGCATCCTTTTTTTCAAGACTATTTATGAATCGAATCATTAGACAAGCTGTCATGATGTCTCGCAACAGAATTTTAGCCTCATTGTCCTTGGGATAAAAAAGTTGCCGCATGGAAACATTAATGGCGTACTACTAAGACATCAGTTCCAGGAGGCCCTTTATGTTTTATATCTACAGTGTCGGTCTACTCTTCGGCGGACTGTCGATGATCAACCTTGTCTTCTCATACCAAACCAAGCATATCCAGCACCTGTTCTGGCCTACGCTGCAGTTTCAGTTATTCATGCTTCCTCTGTTCCTCATCGCCAACATGTGCATCGGATACGGGATCCGTTATGGATATAAAGCCACCGATCAGTTAGGCTATACGTTGATCTTCTCCAAATGCCTGGAAATCCTGATTTCGTTAGGGGTGGCTTACTTATTCCTGAAGGAAGTCCCTACATGGAAAAATTGGGCCGGCATCGGTATCATCGCGCTGGGCATATTCCTTGTTAAACAGAAATGAGCGTATCTAGCGCACGGATGCCTTTTTCGCCTGATCCCTTTCTCTGCCAACGTCCTCTCGGACGCCAAATCCCCGTTGTTGACGTCATCTCTTCCCCATCCATCCTTGTTCGTAGGCATAACGAGTCAGCTGAACCCGATTTTCCAAATGCAGCTTTTGTAAAATGTTCTTCAGATGGTTTTTGACCGTATTCTCAGATATGCACAAGTTAACCGAAATATCGCGGTTGGATAACCCCTCGGCGACGAGCCCCAATATTTCTTTTTCCCGTGCCGTCAATGGACTACTGCTTGGGTCCGGCTTGTCATGCTGCGAAAATTCCTTCAATATGCGGAAAGCGAGCTCCCTGCTCATCGGCGCTTCGTCTACAGCAATAGCCTTGAGGTACTCGTGCCATGATTCGGGATTCAGATTCTTTAGCAGATAGCCTTGCGCTCCACGTTTCAGGGCGTCAAACAAGTGAGCGATGTCGTCGGACACCGTAACCATGACAATCTTAACGTAAGGAAATTTGTCCTTCACTCGCTTGGTCGCTTCCAATCCGTCCATTCCGGGCATCTGAATATCCATGAGGATAATATCAGGCATCCAGATTTCGGTCAGTTCCAGCGCTTCCTCGCCGCTTTGTCCTTCGGCCACGACTTCAAAGGTCGGATCGCTGCTTAGAATGGTGCGAATCCCTTCTCTCGCAAGATCGCTGTCATCGATGATTAACACGCGAAACGGCTGCTCGTTCATGCGGTATTCTCCTTCCGAATGCTGATAATCGTCTTGTTGTTGCGTCTTTCCACCTTGAACTTCCAGCCCATGGCCTCAGCCCGATCCTTCATGATTTTGATTCCATACCGGTTGCCGCCGAGCGGCTTGTCCAACTCAAACCCTTTGCCATCATCGCTGACGGAGCAGTGCCAGCTTGACTCCGCCGCTCTCGCGGTTATTATGACGTGCTTCGCTTCGGCATGCTTATGGATATTCAATAAGGCTTCCCTGATCGAAGCCAACAGCTCCACCTTTTCTTTGGCGGATAGCATCTCATCCGGAATTTCCCACTGCACGTCGAAATGCAGATTCGTCTCCTCCTTAATTTCCTTAATCAAGCTGTCCATGCTATGCATCCACGGAATGGCTTGCGGATCTGCCGGATATCGGAGATTAGCAATAGCTTCTCGTACATAGGCATTGGTTCGATGGACACTTTCCTTAATATCCTGATATGGAATTTCTCCGGTTAGCCCCGATTTCTCAATTCGGTCAATCTGTGCGTTCAGCAAGAACAAGGATTGGGCGATTCCGTCATGGAGCTCTCGGCCAATCTTCTCTCTTTCATGCATGGCGGCTTGCAGTGCTCTGGATTGGTTTAGTTCCTCCTGGTTCCGTTCGATCAATGAGAACAGCTGGGTAAGAAACAGAATGGAAACCAAGAACACGATTACAGGCGCGAGCAGATTGCCAAGATCCATCGATATATAAGGCAGCAGGAATTCATGCCGAACATACTCCCATATGCCAATCGTCAAAGTGGGAATGATCAGAATCAACCATTTCATTTGTTTATAGGACATACCCTGCCTCCTATTTCATTTCAAAACATAAATGTAGCCGTCGCTTTATTTAACAAATAGCAGCTGGCTATCCTTCATTGTAATCAAAATTGACCATAAACGGAATGACTCTAAAGAGCTACTGACCTCACCAGTTTCACCCGTACTGAAATAACCTATTTACAATTCGAGCACAAATCGCGTATAAAGAGTAAAAGATATCCATTCATTCCATTTCCGATGAAGGGAGCTGCAGTTAGATGAAGCAAAAAATTGCAGTGATCATTGTACACGGATTGGGAACACAGAAGAAAGACTATGCGGATAAATTCATGAAAAAATTGAGAGAAACCTTCTCTCAAACCTCTGGCATACCGCATGAGCAACTGGCCATGGAGGCCGTTCATTGGGCCGATGTATTCGCAGGACGCGAGTCCGAATTAATCAGCAGCAGCATTAAACCTTACCGTTTACGTTATCAGCACCTTCGGCAGTACGTGATCCACAATCTGGCGGATGCCGTGGCTTACCAACCCGTGGAAGCCGAAGATCAGAATTATGAGGCGATTCATCGGACCATCAGTGAAGCGCTGCACCGCCTTGCCCTCGCAGCCGGCCCCCTGGCTCCATTATGCGTGATTTCTCATAGCTTGGGATCCGTAATCGCCAGCAATTTCTTCTATGATCTGCAATTCTCCTCCCGCGGGCATCGTCTTGTCGTTGACCCGGAAGCTCCGTTGGAACGGGGTGAGCTCCTGACTTTATTCTATACGCTGGGAACCACCTTGCCGCTGTGGAGCATGCGGTACCGTGATTTTGATAGGCCGATCGACGTCCCTTCGGTGCAGCTGAAGCACTATCATGATCGGCTGCTGGGAGAATGGGTCAATTTCTATGATAAAGACGATATCCTTGCTTACCCTCTCAAAGGCATAAATGAAGAATATGACCGCACGGTGCGTAACGATATATCCGTTAACGTGGGAAACTGGCTAACCAGCTGGAATCCCCTGTCACACAGCGGTTATTTCTACAGCAAACCGATCCTGGAGTATATTGCTTCAAGTTTGGAAGCGACCTGGCGGAGTGTCAACCAATTTAAATAAAGCAATGCCGCAAAGACTAGACGTCTTTGCGGCATTGTTACTCATAGGGTTATATTCATCACCCATTGTTCTCCGATCGGCCCCATTCTTCTCCTGCCCGTATCTTGGAAACCAACCCGTTCATAAAGCTGTTGAGCCGGAACATTCTTATGGTTTACGGCCAACACTACTTCACTGCAGGTAGGAAACTGACTCCGAATGAAGGATGACAGCGCAAGCATCCCTCTTCTGGCATATCCCTTACGCTGCTGCCGATGGTCAATGGATAAGGTGGTTAGCAGCATGGCATGAGGATTGCTTGTGTACTCTTTGACGCGTTCCGTGGCGTGCAGGATAAAGAAGCCCACCGGATGACCATCCGCTAAAATAACGATAGGATGCTGACCCTCAACTACGTTGAGTGCTTCTTTCGGATGAGCGGTAAATTGGACTTGATCATCCGGAAGCTCGAATTCTGCCAAGATGGGCAGGTGCTCAGCCGAACGGAAATCCAGCTGAATATGTTCCGCTTTTTGCATGGTATATCTCCTCTTTATAAGGTGAAATGGATACACAATCTACTCCATCCATTGCAATCCTAATCTGCTTGATTATCCTGTTTCTTCACCATACCACAGCTGTCGGAAGCTTTCGCTTGAAGCCAGCAGCTGTTCCGCCGTGCCTTCGGCTTCAATCTCTCCGCCGTTCAACACGATGATATGGTCAGCATGGTTTAGTGCTGCTTTTCGATGGGATACCACGAGACAAGTCGCTCCTCCTCGCTCGCTGAACAATCTCTCCCATAACTTGCGCTCCGTCTCGACATCCAATGCGCTGGATAAATCGTCAAACACATACAGCTCCGCGTCCCGTACGAGCATCCGTGCAGCCGCAGTCCGCTGAGCTTGACCACCGGACAGCTTGACTCCGCGTGGTCCTACCATCGTCTCCAGGCCATGCTGCAGATGCTTGATATCTTCTTCCATTACAGCCGCATGTAATGCGCGCTCCAGACTCCCCGGCTCCTCCGTTATGCCTAGCAGGATATTGTTTCGCAGTTTATCGCTGTACAGCCTGGGGATCTGTGCCGTATACGCACTTTGTGGCGGGATGAAGAAATCAGCTGGCTCCGTCACCCTTTCACCGTTCCATCGGATTTCGCCCTTTTCGGCAGGAAGTAAGCCCAGCAATGTGCGAACTAACGTCGTTTTACCGCTGCCAATCATCCCCGTAACGACTGTAAACGTACCCCGCTGTAGGGTCAGATTAATATTCGAGATGCCGCGCCCGGTTTCGGGATATTGATACGACAGCCCTTGCGCTTCAAGCAACGAGAGGGACGGTGCCTCGATAATAGCCGTATCCATGCCGTCTTCGGCAGTGGAATTAGCTGAGGGATTGAAACTTCCATGGGTCAACGAATCTTTCTGTGCCCTGCGATTAGGATGAGCTTCCTTCTCTTGATTCCGTTTGTTCCTAAACTTACCGATACCGATATAATTGGCTGCCGTAAGCAGTGAAGCCGGAGCCCCTTGCAGCATGGATTTGATGCGCTGAAAGCTGACGCCCATCTGCTTGTAGTAAGTCATGAAGTTGCCTACGTTCGATATAAGCTGTGTGACAAAAGTTAAATAATATACGAAGAGCGACAAGTCCCCAACCGTAAAATCGCCGCTTCTCATCTTAAGACTCGCAAGCACAAGGATCAATCCTGTACCGAGATTGACGGAGTTGGTGAACACGGAAGACAGGGTTTCCGTTAACAGCTTATCCTTCACCATGGACTGGCGCCGCTTCTCACTAAGGCTTACAAACCGTTCTACTACCCGTTTCTCAGCCCCTGCGACTTGAATGGCTTGCACATTGGCAAACATTTCGCTGATCGCACCGGTCACCTTTGCCGTCGATTCCCGGCTTGCCGCCCTGTATTTCTGGATGCGCGCGGTTGCGATCTGAGCCGCAGTGACTACCAAAATCAAAGGAACGAATACGAGAATCGTCAGCTGCAGATCAATGGATATGAGAATCCAGCTAGCGACAATGACGAAACCGACAAGTCCTAATGTATCCACTGACCAGCTCGTCGCTTCTTCTGCCTGATCCACGTCATCCCGGAAATTGCTGATGGCTTCTCCGGGCGAGCAAGGGATTGCTCGCGCTCCTGGCTCCTTCATGACATGGGACAGCATATTGCGGCGGAGCAAGGTGCTGATCCGGAAGCGGAAATGCACGTCTGTCATGAAACCGCCGAAGATCAGCGCAATTCGTGCTAATGCAGCGCCAATGAGGAGCACGGCAATTGCCCAAACGCCGTAGGGAAAAGCATATGTACCTTCCAAATGGTCGAAGAAAGCCTTAGTTAACAGTCCGGGAACCAGCGGTGCCATATGTATAAGGGACCATGCAAACAGGTTGACTAGGTACAACCCTGGGCGGTACATAATCAACCGCCAGAAAAAATGCCTCGTTTTCATGCCAGCACCTCCTCCATTCCAACGGCAAGCATGCGGCTAAACCGCGATTGTGGATCTGAGGCAAGCTCTTCCCTGCGGCCGCTTTCGAGCATTCTTCCGTTCTCCAGTATGAGAATTCGGTCGGCGCGCTGAACCGTGGCCAAGCGGTGTGATAATACATGTCTTCTCCTGAAGCAGACGCGTAATGGCTGCTTCAATCCGGTACTCCGTTAACGGGTCGAGGCGGGACGATGCTTCATCAAGGATGACGAGACCCGGATCCGTCAGAAAGACGCGGGCAAACGCCAACAGCTGGGCCTCACCGGCCGACAGGCTTCCGCCGCCTGAGGCCAAGCTCGTATCGAGCCCTTCGGGAAGCGAAGCATACCAGTCTCCAAGCCCAAGCTCCTCTAGCACAGATACAATTCGGCTATCTTCGATGCCTTCATCAAACAAGGTCAGATTATCACGAACAGTCCCTTCCAAAATCTCAATATTCTGCGTAACCATCGCGACCTTGCGCCTCAGTTCCTGAAGCTTGCAGACCCGGATATCCGTTCCGGCCAGCTCGATGCTTCCCTCCTGCGGATCATAGAAACGCAGCAGCAGGCGGGCGATCGTCGTTTTACCACTGCCTGTACGCCCGAGCAGCCCCAGAGTCTGGCCCGGCTCGAGCCGAAGCTGCAGGTTTTCAAGCGTAGTCTGCCCGCCCTTTTCATAGGAGAAGTTTAGGTTGCGGAATTCCACCGACAACGGGCCTGCCGGAAGCGGAGCTCCGGGTCCGTCTTTGATCTTGGGCTCGGTTGCAAGCAATTCCCGGACTCGCATCAAGCTGGCATCTGCCTTTTGCAGGTCCTCCAATTGGGTGCGGATCTTCTCGATCGGTTTGGCTAGCAGCTCGGTATAATAAAACACTAAATATATGGAACCGATCGTCAAACCGCCTTGTCCGTTCTTCCACAGTATGGCGCAGACGATAAATGCGGCCGCATTGCCAAGCGCAAACACCAATATCGTTGTGCTCCACATCAGGAAAAATCCGATGAATGCACGAACTCGAACCGGCAGCATGCGTCTGGCCATCTCGTAGAATCGATTCATGACATATCCTGCCGCCCCGTTAGCACGCGTATCCTCAGTGCCCTCGAGGTGTTCGCCAATGAATCCGTAGAAATCCGCATTCAGCTCGCGCCAGCGCTTCCATACCGGTATTGCAAATCGACGGATATGTTGAATGACGTAAATGCTGCCGACAACAAACACGGTCATGACAAATCCAATCCAAAAGTTCTCCCGATACAGAAGAGCCAGAATTCCGATCATAAGGAGCAGATTGCCGAACAAATGGATAATAAAGCTGGAGAAGAAATTGGCAAGCGCATTCACATCGCCATCGACCCGTTCGATTAAAGAGCCCGAGGTCTGGGTTTTGTGAAAGCTCATATCCAGCGACAGGCAGTGCTCCGCCAATTCAGCTCGAAGCTTGTTGGTTGTCGTCCAGCCCAGATTCTCGCTATAGTAAGCAGCCGCAATGGAAACGCCTTGTTGGAGCAATGAGAATACGATGAAAAAACCTGCCGCATAATAAAGCGATGTCAGACTTCCCTCTCCTTGTGCCGTATCGATAAAATACCGGATGATCTGCGGATTAATCAGTTGCAGCCCGATTGAAAATAACAGCAGCACCGTCAGGGCTGCCAGCAATTTCTTATGCGGGAATACGTATCGGAATAACATCTCCCTATACATGCCAATCCCCGTGGTCCTTCGCTTGCCGTTTAACATGTGATCGCTTTGCATTCGTCTCTAATCCTCCCGCTTCAGGTTAACCCTCTTGATAATAATAAGCTTCCTGGGAAGATATGACAAGAACATGGGTTCCTGTTTTCAAAAAAATTTACAGCCGATTGATTAGTGACACATCTGCCGCAATATCGGCCTGATCAAAGCGACCCTTTTGAGCACACGCCAAAAAGACCAGCCCCTCAGCATGGAGACTGGTCTTCAAAACCGTTACGTATAGAGAATCAACCTTATCTTATGTCTCTGCCACAAATTTCAAGAATTGATTGATCATTTCAGGGGTTATTTCCTGGTTCTCTGGCATTTTGACCGCCGGGCTCTTATCAACGGATTGGATGGCCACATTGGATCTGGCCGCACTTGAAGCGATGCCCGATCGGGCTTGTCCATCATGCACATTGTCATGATTAGCTAGCATCATCATCAGAAAAGCACTCCCAAGTCCTAGAGACCACATATTCATTTTGTTTTTCTTGTTCATCTGCGTTGCTCCTTCCATCACTTGTAGTGACAAACCTAGTATAAGGTCCAAACCTTAACGAGAGATGAAGGCAGCCTAAAATCGAGTTAAGCAAAGTGAAGAAACGATTATTTGCATGTATTCCATCACTGCTATTAAACAAGCCATATTTTATGATTGTCAGACGCTAATTTCTCGGTTTACATAACATTAATTATGTAGTAATCCCTCCCTCTAGATTACTTCCAAATCTGATCGAGCTTATCCGAATAGAAAGCAATCGCCTTCTCGTAGCGTTTGATTCCCTCGTCATTACTGGTTTCGCCTATTTCTTTAAGCAGAAGTGCCATCGCCTTATCGTATTGTCCCAAATTGTACAAAGTCATCGCATAAAATACGTTAAACTCCCTCGCCCCGGGATATTCCTGCAAGCCCTGCTCCAAAATCCCCTTGGATTTGTCGTACATCCCCAACGTACGATAGGTGCTTCCAAGTCCAAGCAATGCACCGCATCGATCAGGATCCTTCAGGCCAGAAGAGATCGACTTCTCATAATAAGGAACCGCCTCACCCTCAAGCCCCATAAGATCATGCACCCAGGCCAGCTGATACAGGATTTCGGGATCGTTTGGGGATTTGGCTAACAGCCCGAGGAGAATTTCTTTGGCTTCCTCCGGTTGACCTGCAGTGCGGAGTTCAATAGCCTCTTGTATCGTTGCCATAGGTCACTTCCCTTTTTGATTGATAACGCCGCCCTCTCCCTTATCTTACCAGCTCCCCTTCTTGCTCGTCAAAATCGTCAACAACCACCTTCATCTTATACATAACCTTAAGATGGGGTGGTTGTCACAACAATTATTACTGATTGATTTACGCTTTATCCTTAACGCTTAAGCGTTGATTGTTCTCTTCAGTAACCATCTCGAAATTGCCTGGCCAGAAAGCCCACTTGCCCAAGAGTGTTGTGATCGCGGGTACCAGGAAAGGTCTTACGATGAACGTATCCAGCATAACGCCGATGGCCGTGATGATCCCAAACTGGACCAATACTTGAATCGGAAGCGTGGCCAGTACCGCGAAGGTCCCTGCCAGGATTAAACCGGCCGAGGTGATCACCGAACTGGTCTCGCCCACACCTTCTTTAATCGCCTGCTTCAGCGGCATCTGTTTCCGTTTTTGCCATATGCTCGAAATCATGAATATGTTGTAGTCTTCGCCCAGCGCGACCAGGAATACAAACGAATACAGCGGTATGGCTCCCTGGATGGCTTCCGCTCCCAGGCCGTAGTGAATGATAATCCAGCCGAGCCCTAGAGCCGAGAAATAAGACAAGATGACCGTAGCAATCAGGTAGACGGTTGCTACAACCGATCTCAGATATACCAATAACAGCAGCGTAATCAAGCCAATAACAACGGGAATGATCAATTTGGCATCTTGTTCACCCGCGATCTCCGTGTCATACTGGGTAGCCGTTTGACCGCTGATCCACACGGCTTCCGCCGGATTCTCGACTCCAGCCCTCTCAAGGGCAGCCTTCGCGATCTGCCTGAGATCGGGAATATGCTGCATCGCTTCCATGGAGTAAGGATTCATGGACAGCTCGATTTCATAACCGATGATATCGTTATTCTCGGCCCCTTTCTGTGGCTCGGATACGCGATCCACGTAATCCAGAGCTTTCAGCCGCTCCTCGAGGTCCAAATCTTGCCCCCTGCTGTCCACCATCACGCGAACCGGCGCGAGCTCTCCTTCCGAGAACTGTTCGCCGATGACGGCGAATCCTTCACGCGAAGGTACATCCTCAGGGAAAGAGGATAGCAAGTCGTAGGTAAATTTGATCTGTGAAGAGAACGCTGCGAGACCGCCCAGCAATACTAACGCCGCCAAGACGACGGTCCATGGCTTCGTTGTCACGATCCAGCCGATCCGGCTCTCCTTCTCTTCGTGCGGAGCTGGGACCGGCTTGCCATTTTTCTTGGCGCGTTCCGCTTGCATCTCCGGCGTTCTCGGAATGAAAGGGTAGAACGAACCTCTGCCGAAAATGGCCAGCAATGCAGGCACCAATGTCAAACTGGCTATGAACATGATCAGAATCGACAAACTGAAGGGCACGGCAAATCGTTGGTATGCCCCGTATTGAGCCAGCAGCAGCGCGAACAAAGACAAAACCACTGTGAAACCGCTCATCGCAATAGCGCCTGATGAACTGGCGATCGCCTGAAACAAGGCTTTTCGTTTATCCGGCTCATTCCATAACAGTTGGCGGAATCTAGAGATCAGGAACAAGCAATAATCCGTACCGGCACCAAAGAGCAGCACGGTCATAATAGCGATGGATTGTGAATCCACCGTTATCCAGCCTTGATCCGCCATCATCCCGAGAATCGGGCTTGTTACCATATACGCAAAGCCGACCGCAACCAAAGGGATCAGGGCCAGAATCGGCGAACGATAAATCAGCAGCAGCAATATCAGAACAAGCAGCACGGTAGCAATCATGAGCGATACGTCGGCATCCTCAAACAATCCGGTAGCATCAATAGAGATCCCCACCGGTCCCGTTACACGAGCGCTGATTCCATCTCCGCTCCGGACGGCAGCCTGAAACGGATTGCTGCCCAGCAATTGTTCCGACCGCTTCTCCAGCTCGGCCGTACCTTCCTTAAGCTGGTCCGTCTCCTGATCTTCTTCAAAAAACACCGGCATCACCAGCGTGCTCCGATCCTCTGATAACTGGGAGCTTAAAGCTTGCGGGGGCAGCTGATGGAAGGGAACAACGAACGTCTGATACGGGAGCGGATCGGACTCTAGGCTTGCTGTCAATTCCTGCAGTTTAGTCAGATCCTCTTCGTTTAATCCGTTTTCTTTATGCCACACGACGAGAGCCGGCACGCCCCCATTGCTCGGAAATTCCTTGTCAGCCATCGCTTCCGCTATGACGGAAGGAACATCCACCTTCAAATTGGCGGCATTGTTATCCTCTTTATCTCCGGCAGCCGGCCATAGCAGATTCAATGCCAGCGCGATGATTATCCATACGCAAAGCGTGACCCATTTGCTTCGCTTCCCAGCAATCCATTTTCCGTAATCCGGTCCTGATCCGTGCATTTGTTGATCCTCTCCAATCCGTTGTGTAAATGCCAAATAAATTATATATACCGGTAGGTTAATAATCAATATTTATTTTGAAAAAGCGACCTGCATGTCTTACACTATAGTCAGGAGGTCATCATGACAAAAATAAGCAACCCCCGAAATCCCGGGCGTCCCAAAGCAGCTGCCGATCAGGCTCCTATCCAGGAAACCATCCTCTGGACCGCCTCCAAGTTATTCATGGAGAATGGCTACGAATCCGTATCCTTACAGCAGATCGCGAAGGCTTGCCAAGTGACCAAGGCTTCCATCTACTATCATTTCACCAACAAACCCGAGCTGTTTAAAATAGCGGTAACCGCGATTCTCGATAAAGCATATGCTTCCACTCATCGCTTTCTGCAAGAAGCCGATACGCTTGAGTGCGGATTAATCCGGGTGGCTGAAGCGAAGATCGCCCGTCCGCATGCCGAGATGGAGACGATGATGCGGGAAGCGGAGCCTTTTTTATCCCAGGAGCAGATGTCCGCGATCCGTGAGGCGGAACAGCGCATTCATGAAGTCATTGCCGATCATTTTGATCAAGCGATGCGTTCCGGCGAGCTTCGGGAAGGCAATCCTCTGCTCATGGCGCAGGCTTTCTCCGCTATGCTGATGCTGGGCAATCGTGAAGATACCCGAAACGGTTATGCCAGCCCTCGTGACATGGCTGTTGAGATCGTAGATCTATTCATGTTTGGAGCAGTTAACCTTCCAAAGTGACACGTGGCTCTATAACTGTATCCTTCAAACATGAATCGGCGAGAATTAGCTCTTCGAGGGCATCGATCGCCTCAACGCAAAAAGAACGGAGATCTTCAGACAGGATCCCCGTTCTTTTTGATTATGTTTTAGATTTTATTCCAGAAAGCAACGTCTTCAAGCGGCAATCTTACCGTTGGCCGGCCTGGAGCGGCTGCTTTCCCGATAGCAATTAACATCACGCTGCGGTAATGAGCAGGAATGTTAAACTCCTCCACGAACTGCACTTTGTTATATCCGCCCATCGGCACGGTATCATATCCTCTCGCCCGCGCGCTCAGCATCAGCTGCATGGAGATCAGTCCGGCATCCACATCCACGATGCTTTCTTTTACGGATTGGTCCATATTCGCATAAAGATTTTCGGCCGTATAGATAAAGCGCTGCTTCACCTCTTCGGTCATATATCCCGCTTCTTCAGACATCGAATAGATCTTCTCGCCCTTCTCATACCATTTCATATCACCCAGAACAGCAATGACGGCCGAGGCTTGAAGTACATGCTCCTGATTGTTTGCAATCGGATGGAGCTTCTTCAAAAGCTCAGCATCATCGATCACAAGAAAGCGCCATGGCTGCAGATTGCTTGAGGAAGGTGCCAGTGTAGCATCCTTCAGAATCGCTTCCATCTCTTCTCTTGAAATCTTTACCGACGGGTCGTACTGACGAACCGAGTGGCGTTCCTGAATCACGGTTTGAAAATCGGGTTTTGTTATGGTAGACATGGTTTTTCCCCTCCAAAATTATATTGTGCATTTTTCTGCACAGTTTAAATCGCGAGTTAACTGTGTTGTTTAATGCACAGTATATAGCAGACTGGATTTCTTTGTCAATCACATTTTGAAAGGTTCACTGAGCGATGTCCGCGATCGTCCGGGATTCCAGTATTTTCAGGGTACTGTCCTCAATCTCGGATAAAATGCCGACAAAGGATTCCTTGATTTCCTCGGCAAAACAATGTCCGGCAGCCGCATCCAGCATGCTGTCGCTGATGGAGCTGTGGACTTGAAGAATCGAGTAAACTTCAGCCAGTGTAATGTCACAGGCATTCTTCTTGAGCCGGTATCCG
Source organism: Paenibacillus sp. MDMC362 (assembly GCF_003269305.1). Classification (NCBI taxonomy): domain Bacteria; kingdom Bacillati; phylum Bacillota; class Bacilli; order Caryophanales; family Paenibacillaceae; genus Paenibacillus; species Paenibacillus sp. MDMC362. The sequence goes on along the minus strand of NZ_QLYT01000005.1, from coordinate 47,186 downwards.
CCGTCTCTTCCTTCACGCGACTCAATCATATCGGCTTGCGCAAGTGTTTTCAGCACGCGTCGAATCAAAGTCGATTCCAAGTGCAAATACGAGGCGATATCGCCGCTCGAGCATTTGCCGGAGTGACGTTCAAGCGTAACCAGTGCTTGCACGGCTAGGCTGAATGTTTTATAAGTGGACGGGCAGGCCATTGTCGATTTTTTGGAGGCCGCTTCTTTATGGATGCTCATGTTCCTCCCCCCTTTTTCAATAATAGAATTGCCTTAAATAGGCATTCTGCATCTTTAGCTGTCGTTCCCATCAAGCTTTTCATTATTGTAACGTAAACCTGACACTCCATCAAGCGCAACAAGGACCATCCTCTAATGGCCCTCTTCTTCAACCAGTGCTTGAGACTCATACAAATTCGCCTCTCGGTAATTCACATCCATTCTCAGATGGCTCGCCAATGCCCGGTCAATATCGCCCTGTTCGAACATGCTTTGAATCTCGTTACGCTCGGATTGAATGGCTTTAAGTTCCAGTTCCCGGCGTTCACTGCTAAGCTTCTGCTTTCTTCGACTCCACACACGATCATTCTGAAGAAAATGCTCCATTGCCCGATAGTCTGCAATAACGGCTTGCAGGACTTCATGCCTCTGTGCCGGTTTCACTGTCTGGATCTCATGTATTGCTGCACGAATAGCCTCCAGCTTCAGTGCCTTATACATATCCCAATCCGGATGGTCCGGAGACATGGGCGTTTCTTGGGACTCGTTTTTTTTCAACAAGCGCTTCAAGTTCCGCCATAAATTCTTCGTAAGCAGCTTAAACTTATATCGGCTGGTAAGCAGCATCTCGACTTTGTTCAGCGAGGATAGGAACAGCTCCGCGACCCTTGCGGATGCTTTATGTTCCTTAAGCCACGTTTCCGCAACGTTCCGTTCCGCTGTGAGTCCGATTTTTCTTACTGCGATGGTGGCTTTCCAGAACTCCCGCATGTCGCTCTTATCCGTTATTTGAGATTGCTGAAGCCGCTTCGTATATGCATAGATAAGCTGAACTGCCTCTTCCTTATTTTCATCCGTCATTTCTTCCCGCACGGTACGTATACCCGCTTGGAGCATATGAAGCCGTGCTTCCTTCTCCCGATCGATCACCGCGGACGAATCGACATGTTTCTCCCGTGTCAGGAGCGGAAGCAAAACACTCGCGATCACCAGCGTTAATAGGATGACGCCCGCACAGATGAATAACATTAAGCTTCGCTCTGGGAAAGGGCGATTGTCCGCAAGGGTGAGCGGGATAGAGAAAGCCGCGGCCAGCGTCAGTGCTCCCCGTACGCCCGATAGTGCAGTCAGCATGGAAGATTTGAACTGACGGTTCGTGGATGCCCAGACCCATGCGAAACGCAGCAATATCAGTACAGCCGTTATTAGAAAAATATAGCCGAGAACTTGTCCATTGTTATAGGCAGGGTCACTCCATATTTGATTAACGACTCCCGGGATTTCATGCCCGAGCAGAATGAACACCAGCCCATTTAGCGTGAAGAGAATGACCGACCAGGTGCTGTCCGATACCACTCTAAGCTTTATGGACGCCGAACGCATGCGATCCCTCTCCACCGCATGGGTGACACCCGCCGCTACGACAGCCAGAATCCCGGATAGATGAAATTCCTCGGCTATAAGGTAGATGATGAATGGCGTCAGAATGATGATCAGCATATGAAGCGTGACGTCCTCCATACCAAGCCGGCGCAGCAGCATTCTGAACCAGATCACTAGAAATCCTAGAAGTGCACCGATTACGATGCCTCCAACCGCAATGACAAAAAAACTGCCGATGGCATTCGTTAAAGAAAAATAACCCGTTACGGTGGCCGCAATCGCAAAATTAAATGCAACGAGACCGGATGCATCATTCATCAGCGCTTCGCCTTCAAGCAAATGCATGATTTTTCCCGGCAGCTTCACCCTGCCTGACAGGGAGCCCACCGCAACCGCATCGGTAGGCGAGAGTATCGCCGCCAGCGCAAATGCAGCCGATATTGGTATGGTCGGAATAAGCCAATGAATGAACGGTCCCGCGATCAGAACCGTTGCAAATACGAGACCCAGCGCCAGCAGCAGGATACTGGACCTGAGCTTCCATAACTCTTCGCGCGGGGTAAGCTTCCCGTCATTGAACAAGAGCGGCGCGATAAACAGCACCATGAACAATTCCGGATTCAGCGGTACGTGATGGAACCCGCGAATATAGGCGGCCCCGATCCCAAGCGCAATCTGAATCAACGGGACAGGTATGAACGGCAGAAAACGATTAATAATGTTTGAAATACCGACAAGGACCAGAAACATAAGTACCATAAGAAATATTTCCACAACTCTGCTCCCTCCTCGAAGAATTACCTATGTAACTTTGGGATATCCATCAATAGACTGGTATAGGTTGTGTAGAATATTAAAGGTTTATTTATGAGTTGGAGAAGTTTCAACACTTATACTACCGCAAAAAAACAAGGCTTCCTAAAGGAGGTATCCTTTAGGAAGCCCTTGGGCTTGCTCTTGCTTATTAATATGCAGTCCAGCCTGCATCGGCTGTAACAACAGTACCGTTGACAAAGCTGGCTTCATCCGAAGCCAGGAACAATACCACTTTCGCGACCTCTTCCGGTTCGCCTGCCCGCGGGTTTAGGTTGATCCCAGCCATCGCTCTTTCCATGCCGAACGAATTCGGCGCGTTGAGCGTGGTGCCGATATTCGTGCTGACGCCTCCTGGAGCAACCGCATTACAGCGGATTCCCTGCGTAGCATATTGGAAACCGACATTCTTCGTTAATCCGACAACGGCATGCTTCGCGGCCGTATACGCTGCCCCTGCTCTGGACCCCATTAGACCTCCAGCAGATGCAATGTTGACAATGACCCCGCTTTTCTTCTCCAGGAAGATTGGCAATGATTTACGAATGGTTCTCATCGGTCCCGTCGTGTTGATGGCAAATACGCGGTCCCACAACTCATCCGTTAGATCAGCAGCCGGTACGAAGTTGTCCATAATGCCAGCGTTGTTGATCAAAATATCAAGCGTTCCATATTCATTAACAGTAGCATCTACCAGCTGCTGCACATCCTCTTCCTTGGCCACATTCGCTACCAATGCCAAGGCCGTGCCGCCTTTTGCCGTAATTCCGTCAACAACGGCTTGCGCTGCCTCAAGACGCAGGTCAGACACGACAACCTTTGCCCCTTCGGCGGCAAACAGTTCCGCTGTCGCTTTTCCCATACCGGAAGCAGCACCCGTAACTATCGCAACTTTACCAGCTAATCTCATGTTCCATACCCCCATTATTGGTTTGATATCATTTCGAATTCCATGACAACTTTCAACAACTGTACAATAGATGACATATGTCAATTCTAGTATAATTGTAGTATGATTTAGGTCACAATCATTAAAAAACGTGAAAATGTGCGATACCGAACAAAAAATATGAATTTGTTTATATTTTAATAATTAAATTCGTTATATTTGTTACCGAAAGGACTCGACTCTATGCAAACGAGCAATAAAAGGACCGACCGTCGCATCGTCCGCAGCAAAGAGGCTTTAAAGCAAGCGCTTCTATCACTCCTCTCGGAGAAGAGCTTCTCCAGCATTTCCATTACGGAAATCGTAGAGTTAGCGAATTACAATAGAGGAACCTTCTACACCCACTACGACAACAAAGAGTCTCTACTGGATGATATCCTGACCCCTTTAATGGGGGAACTGATTGCTTCCTTCAGGGCTCCCTACGGGGAAGTCGACGTATTTCATATCGATGAGCTGCCTGCTAATGCGGTAAAAATATTTGATCATATTCATCAAAATGCAGACGTATATACTGCCTTATTCAAAAGCGATGTTCTGCCGCTGGTCCGGGATAAAATGTTCTCGGCATTAAAGCAAATCGCCATGGAGGACTTGGACTATCCCGGGGATGAGCTCAACCATGAACTTCTCATCATCTACAACATGCACGCCTTAATCGGCCTGGTGTTCCACTGGATCGAGAACAATTTCCACTATTCCGTCCCTTATATGAGGGATCAGCTGGTTCTCATGATCAACTGGAGGCCGAGAAGCGTTAGAACACAAATCAAGCGCAAGGACCCTACATGAGATCAGAGAGTTGATAGGATAGAAAAAAACGAAAAAAAACCATCAACCCGCTCAAATAGCAAATCGAGCGGATGATGGTTTTTGTTGTTTAGATAAGCCAAAGGCCGCTTCCAAAGATAGTTTTGAACTACCCATGGGTACGGCCTTTTCTTTAATACCGATTAATTATATCTATACTCTAGAGAAAATAGCGTCGAGTGTACTTTCGACGATTCGATCGGCTAACTCCCGATTCATCGTAGCGGAGTTCATCACCCGCAGACCATAGTAGCTGCTTAAGAATAAGCTGGCCAGCTTATTCGCAGAGCGTTCAGCCAGAATCTCCCCCGATTGAATCGCCTCTTCCATCACACTGATCAAGTGTTCCTCGAGATCATAAATATATTGCCCGAATATCCGTTCAACCATCGGGTCCCGTCCAGCACGTTCCATACTAATATTAACCGCCATGCAGCCGCGATGATTCGGATCCGAAAAATCCATGCCGATCGCCCATTCAAACAAGGCGCGCAGTCTTTCCTTAACCGGGATGGACCGGCCCAGAATCTCTCTGGATATCTCCAGGCCTTCATCATTGTAACGTTGAAGCACCTGCCCGAATAACTCATTCTTGCTGCCAAACGCATTGTACAGGCTCCCTTTACCAAGTCCTGTCTTCTCGCACAGCTCTTGCGTGGAACTCGCTTCATAACCCTTGGACCAGAATACGTCCATGGCTGCATCAATGACAGCTTCTCTCTTGAACTCGCGCGGTCTACCGTTCGTGGTCATTCCCCTCATCCCTTTTGAACATGATCTTTGTTATCTAAAAGTATAGGGTTTGTGTACCACTCAGTCAAATATTATGTTCTCCCATAAAGTGTCTTCGAACGGTTTCATACGCCAGCTTCGGACGCCGATATTCATCCACGATGCCTTTGCTGTTCCGCGTGCATGAACGATTCAGCAGCCAGCCAAGCCCTTCCGTCACGCGGCAATCGCTAAATTGCCATATGAACATCCCGGAAATGTATTCGCGCTCCATGTATGCCTTCAGATTGCTCGCGATAATATCGGCCTGACGTTCTTCGGAGCCTTTCTCCCGATTCGGACTGCGGAATCCGTAGAACCCGTCCCCTCCGAATTCACTTATAATCATCGGTTTACCTTCTCCGCCGAGCGCATCTGCCCAGCTTCTGGCCAGATCCGCCAGTTCCCCAGGCTTCTCGTCGGTATACCAGCCTGGATAAAGATTGAATGACACGATTTCCGCCAAGTCAAAACATTTCTCTTGATCCCGATGATGGGAAGCGAAGGACCGGGGCCTGCTTGGGTCAAGCTCCCCAATAATGGTTAACTGCTTCGCGTAGTGAGCTCTCCCCTCCTCCGTGTTACTGGCGCATTCATTCAGAATGGCCCATATAAGAATCGATGGATGGTTAAAATGCTGCTGCACCATTTCACGAGTCACTTGCTCGCTCTGCCAACCGAAGTTGGGGTGCAACATCTGCTCCAGACTCAGACCCCGGGCGTGGTTTTCTTCCCACACCGCAATGCCTCGTTCATCGCATAGATCGAGAAATCGCTCATCGTTTGGATAATGGCTAGTCCGAACGGAGTTACACCCAAGCTCTATCATGAGATCCACATCTTTTACCATGAGGGGCAGCGGAAGTGAGGAACCGGCTATGGGATGGTCCTCATGCCGGTTAACGCCTTTGAGCACGAGATTCTGGCCGTTCAATTGGATTTTTCCGTTATGCGTTGTTATTTCGCGAAAGCCAATGCGGTCCAGCCAATCATCGCAATCCGTATCATCAACAGTAAGGACCGCTCGCAGCACATACAAATTCGGGTCGTCCAGCGACCATTCCAACACATCGGGATAGGATACGGTGGCTATTCGTTCGACCCGCTCCCCTGGCTTTACCTCAAAGCTTCCTAGCACTCCCTCCACCTCAGCCAGCGAACCACGGAATGATCCTTTCTTCACAAGGCTTCCAAGGTTTCGGATCACAACCTTCCAAGAACCGTGCCAAACCCCGTCCTGTTTATATGGGGTGAACATGACGTTTTCAATGTATAAATCGCTTACCTCTTCCAGGGCAACCGGCCGATTAATGCCGCCATACGTGTAGTAATCGTTAGGAACATGAAGGGCCGATTCCTCGTTGAAGGAATTATCCACGTACACCAGCAGTTCATGTTCACCGACTTGAACTTCCGGGATGACCATATCAAAGGCGGTATATGCGTTATAATGACGGACTGCCAATTCCCCGTTGAAATAAACATGTGCCGTGTGGCTGACCCCTTTGAATTCGATTCGCAAATTGGTTTTTCGGGACAGCGAGATGATCTTGCGGTATACCCCAACTCCCCTATAGTTTCCGAAGCGTGGGTGCATCTCCCAACAACCGGGAACGGGCAGCTTGTCATTGTAACCGGCTGGTCGCTCCCCAATGCCGGCTACTGGAGCAAACTCCCACATTCCCTCCAGTTCCTTGCACTTTCGAATATGGTGGGTATCAAATAATCGCAGCATCTCTTCTCCTCCTATCCATTATTCGGCTTTGAGGATCCCCCAAAATTCCGGATAGGTATACACTAGATTATTGGTACAGCGCACTCCATAGAAATGCCAACACAATACATGTAAAAATCGCTCCCTTTGTCCCTGGCGATGGTTGTGATCCTGAGTTATTCTTTTCTTATATTACCTTTCAGGATGGAGGCTGGACTGCCGTGTATGATGCTCGAGATTTGGTTGTGCGGATCAACTGGACCTTCCGAAAGACCACCTCTTCCGATTGGTCTGATATTCGTAATAATACGTCAGTGCACAGCTTCTATTGGATCCATGAAGGCAGCGGAATCTTCCAGGCGGATCAAGCATATCCGGTAAGTCAAGGCATGCTGTTTTATATGGAACCAGGCTTGCAGATGCGTATGAAAAGCGCTCCAGAAGCCCCTCTTACCATAAGCATGGTGCTATTTGAATGCTGCTGCCTTCAACATTCCCGATCTGAATGGCAGCTTCCACAAAGCGTTCAGCGGCTTAAAATCCCATTTATGGCCCATTATTTAGGAGAGCAAGCCATCGGGATGGACTATGGTTTCAGCGAGTTGACAGGGGCTTGGGTTCCCGGGAATACGGAGAGTGAACTGGAAAGCAGCGCCCTGCTTCTAAGGCTGATCGCCAAATTACATCAGGAGAACAAGCCGTCTCTAATAGAGCCTGCATATGAGGCATATCACCGGATTAAATCAGACATCGAGGACCATTATGCCGATCCGCTTCATATTGGATCCTTAGCAAAGAAACATGCCATTTCGGAGTCGTACTTGCGAAAGCTGTTTATGAAGCATTTGCATGTTTCTCCCAAGGACTACCTGACCGACATCCGTATGCGGCATGCAGAGCGTTACTTGGCATACACGTCGTATACATTGAGGGTTATCGCCAACGCATGCGGATATTATGATGAATTTCATTTCAGTAAAGCATTTCGTAAGTACAAAGGGATGGCTCCCGCAGCGTTTCGAAAAAGCTCAAAACATGCGAATCATTCAACCCTGTAACGGTTGCTGATAAACTTTCTATACCAAAAAACGGACTTGAGAGGCGTTATTCAGCACTAGCAGCAAATCGACTGCCAATGCCCATAATAACGACTCTGTCGTCCGTTTTAACTGGAACATGATTCTTGGTGTAACCTATTGTCTCCAGAAGATTGATTATCCCGGCGGCGGGGCTGTGGATCGGCGAATGACCAGCTCTGGGGGAAGCACAATCCGCTGTGCAGGTTCTCCCTGGCTGGACAGATTCCTGACCACGAGGTCCACCGCCAGGCGACCCATCTGTTCCATCGGCTGGGCAATAACGGTGAGCGGCGGATCGGTTACCCGGGCGAGAATCGTATCGTCAAAGCTGACGACCGAACAGTCCTCCGGTACGCGCAGCCCGAGCTCGCGGATCGCCTGAAGGGCGCCGATCGCCAGCAGGTCGTTGCAGCAAAACAGCGCCGTGGGCGGTTCCTCCAGCTCCAGAATTGCTTTGGCTCGGCGGTATCCGTCCTCGATCTTATGGTCACAGGCCGCAACATAGTCGGGAGACGGCCCCAAACCGAGCGAGGCGGCAGCCTCGACAAACCCCCTCACCCGCTCATTGCTGCTCGTCACCCGTTCATCCTCGGCGAGTACAGCCAGCCTGCGGTGACCGAGACGAAGCAGATGCTCAGCAGCCAGACGGCCTCCTTCCAAGTCATGAACCCGAACGCTGCTTGCGCCAAGTGCCGGATTGTCCCGAGCGATAAGCGCTATAGCCAGCGAATGCTCCTGAAGCGGCTTAAGCAGCTCGCCATGGGATACGCCCGTACCGATAATGACGCCATCCACCTGCTTTTGTCTCAGCAGGCTGACATAGCGCTTTACCTTCTCTTCCTGGTTGTCCGTGCTGCAGATGATCACGCTGTATCCAAGCTGATGCCCGTGATCCTCGACCGATCGTGCAATCTCGGCGAAAAAGGGGTTGGAGATGTCGGGGACGAGCAATCCCAGGGTATAGGTTTTTTTGCCGGCGAGGGCTGAGGCAATCGCATTCGGCCGATAATTCAGGCGCTGCATGATATCGAGAATCTCCTCACGCCGTTTGCGACTGATCTTGCCCTTGCCGTTCATGACATGAGAGACGGTTGCAATGGAGACGCCGGCTTCGCGCGCAACGTCATAAATAGTCGCTCTTATCATCCCTTGAACTCCATTTGTTTAATTTTGGCATTTCAATTTATTATGAGCTTTCATCTCGTTTAGCGCAAGACCGTTTAGTCGTTAATACTGCCTGCAGACATGCACACCCAAGAATCCTGGTCCATAACACGTTCCCTGACTTCACCTGCTTTATCTCATAAGCCAATCATGATCCGGATCATTGCGGAATTTCCAAATTCGCTTCGGCCCCGCCATGACGTTCAGGTAGTACACATCATACCCGGGAGGCGCGGATACCGGATGGTAGCCCTCAGGCACCATAACGGCCTCGCCGTCTTTGACCGCCATCGTTTCGTCCAGCGAACGGTCATCGGTGTAGACACGCTGAACGGCAAAACCGCATTCCGGCTGAACCCGGAAATAGTAGGTTTCCTCCAGCAGCGATTCCTCCGGGAGCTCGTCGCGGTCATGCTTGTGCGGCGGGTAGCTGGACCAGTTGCCCCCGTCCGTAAACACCTCGACCACCAATAGGCTGTCCGCAGGCTTTTGCTCCGGCAAAATATGATGCACCAGACGCGACATGCTCCCGCTTCCTCGGTTCTCCACGCCGACCTCTCCCGGCCCGATGAGGCGGGCCTGATGAGTGCCTTTCCCCGGGGCAAGGCACACCGCCAGCTCCATTTCAGTTAGTGCTGTGACCTCGAACTGTTTCTGTGAGGGCACATAAACCGTATAGGGAGGCGTCTTTTCAAACACGCTCATGCGTTTGCCGATGTTGTGCCAGCTCTCTCCCCCGGCCCTCACGTCGGCTCGCCCGGTTAACAGAACAAGAGCCGCTTCTTGATCTCCCGTGACTCGTCTCAGCGTCTGTCCTTCCCGTAAACGGAATACTTCAAAGCCCACATATGTCCAGTCTGCGCTTTGCGGCGTTATGGACAGCACGCGCCCGTCCATGTCCGGCGTCGTTATGGGTACAATTAAGTTCGGCATGGTATTCCTCCTTCATGTTTCCGGCTCTGCTATGACGAAGCGCCAACAAACAGATAGCTCTTCCATTTGAGTAAGATACTCCAGCGCTTGGGCAACAACTTCTCATAAATCGATTTCAAGTAAATATTGAGGCTAGCGAACACAAACGATGATGTCTTCTTGTTCAGCCAGCTTAGCCATCCTCTCGACAGCCCGCTGCCAATGACAGCCTCTCCTGATTTCAGGTTTAGCCTGCGGAGGATATGCCGGTGGTGAGCTCGGCCAGTTTCACCGGGCGGCCCTGCTGGAGCGAACGCTTGGCCGCCAGGGCGATCAGCTCTGCCTGAAGGGCGTCATGGCCGCTGACTGGCACCGCGGTACCGTTATGCAAGCTATCGATAAATTGCCGCGTCTCGTTCATGTACGCTTCCTTGTACCGCTCCAGGAAGAAATACAGTGGTTTGTCGCGGGTAACGCCATCCGGACCGCTGACAACGGCGGTGCTTGGATAGTCGTTGTCGGCGGAGACGCAGCCGCCGGAGCCGAACACCTCGATCCGCTGATCATAACCGTAGACGGCCTTGCGGCTGTTGTCGATGACGCCGAGCGCTCCGTTTTCGAACCGCAGCGTTGTGAGGGCGGTGTCGATGTCGCCCAGCTCTCCGATGGCAGGATCCACGAGTACCGCTCCCTGGGCATACACTTCGACCACCTCGCTGCCCGATAAATAACGGGCGATGTCGAAATCATGAATAGCCATATCCATAAACAGCCCGCCGGACACTTTAATGTAATCCGGATGCGGCGGACTCGGATCACGCGAGGTAATCTTGATCAGATGGGTATCCCCGATTCTCCCCGCGGACACAATCTCCCGAACCCGGCTGAAGTTATGGTCAAACCGGCGGTTGAAGCCGATCTGCAGACTTACGCCTGCCGCTTCCACGGCCGCCAGCGCCTCGCGCGTCTGATCCACGCTCATGCTGACCGGTTTTTCGCAGAATATATGCTTGCCGTTCGCCGCGGCCTGCTTGATCAGCGGGACATGCGTATCCGTCGAGGAGCAGATCAGCACGGCATCAATATCCGGATGTTCCATGATATCGTTACTATTAGTCGTAACCACAGGAATGCCGCGTTCCGCGGCCCAGGACCTTAGCTCGTCGCCGGCGAACAAATCGCCGATGGCCGCAATTTTCGCACCGGGCATGCGCAGCAGATGATCCGCATGGATTTTGCCGATTCGTCCGGCACCGATAATGCCGATATTAATGGTTTTCATATGAACGTCTCCTCTGCTTTAAGGCTACCAGCGCGCCGTGACCATTTTCTTGCGGGTATAGAACTCCACGCCGTCCGTTCCATTCGCATGCAGATCCCCGTAGAAAGAATTTTTCCAGCCGGAGAACGGAAAGAACGCCATCGGCGCTGGAACGCCGAGGTTGACGCCAAGCATGCCGGCATCGATATGCTCACGGAACTGGCGCACGTCGCTGCCATTCTGCGTGAACAGACAGGCCCCGTTCGCAAAGTCCGAGCGGTTGGAAATTTCAATCGCTTCCTCCAGCGATTCCGCACGCATGACAGACAGCACGGGGGCAAAAATTTCGTCCTTCCAAATCCTCATCCCGCTGGTCACCTCATCAAAAATCGTCGGTCCGACAAAATATCCGTCCCCCCTCACGGCCTCATCGCTCCGTCCGTCGCGCACCAGCTTGGCGCCTTCTTGCTCGCCCGCCTCAATATAAGAGATCGTGCGCTCCTTATGAGCTCGCCTGATAACCGGTCCGAGGAAGACCCCTTCGTCCGCTCCATTGCCGATGGTAATCTCATCGGCCGCTTGTTTCAGCTTCTCCAGCAGCGGCTCCGCCACGTCGCCCACGGCGACGACAACGGAGCAGGCCATGCAGCGCTCGCCGGCGGAACCGAAGGCCGCGCTGACGATCTGGGTCACGGCAAGATCCAAGTCGGCAGTCGGCATCACGATGCTGTGATTCTTTGCTCCGGCCAAGGCCTGCACGCGCTTGCCGTGGGAAGAAGCGGTTTTGTACACATACTCCGCCACCGGCTGGGAGCCGACGAAGGACACGGCGGCGATGCCGGGATGTTCCAGAATGCCGTTGACCACATCATGAGCGCCGTGGACGATATTCAGAACGCCGTCCGGCAGACCGGCATCGGCGAACAGCTCTGCCAGACGCTGAGCCAGGAGCGGCGTGCGCTCCGACGGCTTCAGCACGAACGCATTGCCGCAGGCGATGGCGAGCGGGAACATCCAGCACGGCACCATCATCGGAAAGTTGAACGGCGTGATACCCGCCACAACGCCGATCGGATACCGGTACATGCCGGACTCCAGGTTGGTGGCGATGTCGGGAAGCTGCTTGCCCATCATCAGCGTAGGCGCACCGGCCGCAAACTCCACGCATTCGATGCCGCGCTGTACCTCGCCGTAGGCTTCGGCATAGCTTTTGCCGTTCTCCGCCGTAATCAGGCGTGCCAGCTCCTCCCAGTGCTCTACCAGCAGCTGTTGATACTTGAACAGAATGCGGGCGCGGCGAGGAACAGCTGTCTTGGCCCAGGCACGTCCCGCTTTGGCGGCCGCCTGCACGGCCTGATCGACCTCCTCTTTGGTGGAAAGAGGAACGTAAGCAAGGATCTTTTCCGTCGCCGGATTGTATACGGGATCGGTTGTTTCGGATCGGGATGGAACGAATTGTCCGCCGATATAATTGCTCAGGATTTGCGTCATGGCTGGTTGGCCCCTTTCGATTGGATCAGTAAAATAAAATACAACGAAACATCAGTGATGACAGATCTCCAATTTAGCTCCTTCCCTAAACTCAGGAATTGGAAGTAATTTCGCCTCGCCTGCAGCGCTCGATATAATCGTGAACCGCCGCGCTCGTCGGCATCGCATCGGAGCAGCTGTGGCTGGAGATAACAATGCTTGCCGCTGCGCTGCCGAACTCCATGCAGCGCTCGACAGGCCAGCCCTGCATCAAGCCGTACAGAAAACCGGCGGCATATGAATCCCCCGCTCCGAACGTCTTGATGACCTTCGCCGGGAAGCTTTGTGCCGTATGGCTGGCGCCGCCAGGGGTATACGCGATGGAACCTTCCTTGCCGTGCTTGATAATCACGATTTTGGCGTTGTAATCAAACCACTTGGCGGCCGTGACGCCGTCGCTTCGTTCCGGGTTGTCCCCGAACTGCTCCATCATGTCGAACTCCTCGCGTGTACCGAGGATAATATCGCATGTTTCCGCCGCTAAATTGTAGTAGATCGCCGTCTCCTGCGGAGATTTCCATGTGTACGGACGGTAGTCGAGGTCAAACGCGATCACGGCCCCGTGGCGCTTGGCATAGTCCAGAGCCAGAAACACGGCTTCCCGGGAAGGACTGGCCGCGAGCGCGGTTCCGGAGATCAGCACCATTTTGGCGGAGGCGATCAGCTCTTCGTTCACGTCCCCTGTCTCCAGCAGCAAGTCCGCGGCGTTGTCGCGGTACATGAGAATGCTGCAGTCGGTCGGACTCTTGATCTCGGTAAAAGCCAGACCCGTCACGGCTCCCGTGTAGTCGGTGGACACGCCTTTAGTCGCAATCCCTTTATTCTCAAGATATTTTGTAATAAACCGTCCCATCTGATCGTCCGCGACCTTGCCAATAAAGCCGGTGTTCAGCCCCAGACGTGCCATCCCGATACAGATGTTGGCGGGTGATCCGCCCACGTACTTGGTAAACGTGCTCGTTTCCTCCATCGGCCGGTTAATTTCATTGGCGTTCAGGTCGATGCAGAGCCTCCCTACAGCCACGAAATCCACTGGTTTTTCGTTATTGAACGTGATTTCACTCATGGATTGACCTCCTCCTTGATCAGATCGGCCCAAGCTGCGAGCACCAAGAAACGCATGGCCCCCGCTATCCAATGGCCGTAGCAGTTCTTTATCCTTTGACACCTGACCGATCGCCTACAGCTCTTAATCATCGAAACCTGAATGAGCTACTGGCTGTCTGCTATGCATGCTGGTATCTGTATTCTCGAGCTGTGTCGAATCGCCATGTGCCTCGTTTCAACGATCATGCCGCTTAACTTCAGCCCTATAATTTCTGCTGGCCTTCCAGCCGTTCCAGATATTCGATGGCCTGCTGAGCGTACTCCTTGGCAGGATGCAGCGCAGGGTCCTGCTCCCCCTCAAGCATCGCCCAACCGTCATAGCCGCGCTTGACGAGTTCGCCGATAATCGGCTCAAAGTCAATGCAGCCGTCTCCTGGAACGGTGAACACGCCTCTGCGAATACAGCTGACAAAATCGCACCGATCCTGTCGTGCCTGCTCCAAAATATCAAGCCGTACATCCTTCAGATGGATGTACGCGATCCGCTCATAATGCTTGCGGAGCAGTTCAAGCGGATCTGCTCCCCCGTAATAGGCATGACCGGTATCGTACAGGAGAAACACCCGCGAAGGATCCGTCATGGCCATCAGGCGGTCGATTTCGCCCGGCTGTTCCACGACCGTGCCGCCATGGTGATGGTAAGCCAGCTTCATGCCATAGCTCGCCGCAATCTCGCCAGCCTGGTTCAGTCCATCCGCCAGGCTTTCCCATCCGGCGTCATCCAGACGGAGAACGATACTCTCATTCGGCGTCCGTCGGGGATCGAAGTGAAGTGATCCCCCTACCTCCGCCGTGCTGATGACTTTGCTGCCGAACCCGGCCAGAAACTCCGCGTGCCGTCGGTAATCCTCCAGCTCCTGCTTCCGGTAATCGGGATCTGAGAACAGCACCGACTTCCACTGGGAAACCAGCTGAATACCGCGCGCATCCAGCTCCCGTTTCAGCACCGTCCGATCCTTGGGAAATTTTCTGCCCATCTCCGTACCTGTCAGTCCCAAATCCGCGATATCATCTACAATCATCTCAAAGGTCGTGTCGTCCCCATGCTCCCTTACATCCTCGCCGACCCAGTTGATGGGGTGGATTCCCAGCTTGAACAGCCTGTTGCTCATAACCAGCGCTCCTTTGTGTGGTTTAGTAGGATCTTGCTTCCTTGCTTCGGGCAGCCATCCGGCGCTGCGCTTCGGTTACCTTGCTTGAGGCCGACACCTCCGGCACCTCTACGCGCCACCAGGACTCATAACCATCGGTGTTCGTCCCCGGAACGACCGGAATCTCGATCAGCGTCGTAACGGTTTCCTTCTGCGCCAAGAGCAGTGCTTCATGCAGCGCTTCCGGCGAGTTGGCCTTGTAGGCTTTAGCGCCAAGCGCACGAGCGTGTGCCGCGAAATCAATCGGGAGGTATTCACCTGTCAAGCGGCCCGTTCCCGCTTCGCGGCGCCGAAACTCATTGCCAAACCCGTCGCTGCCGTTGCTCCGCTGCAGATTATGAATACATTGGAATCCGTGGTTGTCGAACAGCAATATCGTAATCTTTCGGCCTTCCTGCAAGCTGGTGATCAGCTCCGAGTGCAGCATCAGGTAACTGCCGTCGCCGACCAGCGCATACACCTCACGGTCCGGCTCCGCGAGAGCGGCTCCCAAGGCGCCGCTCACCTCATAGCCCATGCAGGAGAAGCCATACTCCATGTGGTACGTCTTCGGTTCGGATGGTCTCCATAACCGGTGCAAGTCTCCCGGCAGGCTGCCTGCGGCACAGACGATGATGGAAGATGGGGAGATGGCCTCATTGATGACGCCAAGGGCTCTCGTCTGAGACAAGCCGTCTGGATGCTCGGCAGCATACAAGCGGTCCACCTCGCAGTCCCACTCTGCTTTCAAACCGGCAAGCTCTCGATCTTCGTAACCCGCTTGATAACCATCCCGAGACAGCTCCTGCTGCAGCGCTTTCAACCCTTCTTTCGCATCGGCAATCAGCGCTTCGCCGCCGAGCTTGGCGCCGTCCGCACCGTTGACATTCAAGCTCAGGAACGATACATCCTCCCTTTGAAACGCCCATTTGGAAGATGTTGTAAAGTCCGAATATCGGGTGCCGATCCCGATAATCAGATCGGCCTTAGCGGCAGCGCGATTTGCCGCCAACGAGCCCGTCACGCCCATGGCGCCTAGGTTCAGGGGATGGTTCCAGGGAAGCGCACTTTTGCCGGCCTGCGTTTCTGCGACCGGGATGCCGAAAGCTTCCGCAAATGCAGCCAGGTCGGCGGTTGCATCGCTGTAGTGCACGCCTCCTCCTGCAATGATGAGCGGACGCTTGCTGGCTGCAATCCGTGCCGCCGCACGCTTCAGTCGCTCCGCCGACGGGGGGCGGCGGTCGATGACGTGTACCGTTTTCTCAAACAGCGAATCCGGATATTCGTACGCCTCAGCCTGCACGTCCTGAGGCAGAGCCAGCGTAACCGCTCCTGTCTCCGCCGGATCAGTCAGCACACGGATCGCCTGACGGACGGCCGCAATAAGCTGCTCCGGCCGGGATATCCGGTCCCAATACCGGCTCACCGGCTTGAAAGCATCTGCGGCCGACACGGTATAATCCGACGGCGCCTCAATCTGCTGCAGCACCGGATCAGGCTGGCGGCAGGCGAAGTTGTCGCCAGGCAGCAGCAGTACCGGGATACGGTTCACCGTTGCCGTAGCTGCCGCGGTGACCATATTTAGAGCACCGGGTCCGATGGACGAGGTGCAGGCCCAGATCTGCAGCCGGTTCTTTTGCTTCGCGTATGCCGCAGCGGTATGCACCATGCCCTGCTCATTTTTGCCCTGAACATAAACCAGGTCACCCGCGCTGCGTTCCAATGCCTCGCCGAGACCGGTTACATTGCCGTGTCCGAATATTCCCATTACCCCATGCACGAATTTTGTCTCCACTCCATCGACGGAAACGTACTGTGCATCCAAAAACTTCAGCAGCGCCTGTGCCATCGTTAATCGTGTCGTCGTCAACCGGTTCATCTCCTTTTCAACTTCTCATCGTCGCATCCTAAGGGAAAAGCATGATGTGAATTAAGCGCTTAACCTATTAGATCTATACGCCTAACCAACTAGGGGTTAAGCGCTTTAAAGAAAGTGTATGCCTTACTTGCCGCCCAGCATGCCTTTCAATTTTATGATTTCCACGCCCGCCAGCATCATGATGCCGGTCCCGTGATTGTCATTCACCACGGTGAGCAGGTCATGCTTGTAATAATCCCCGGTAAAGGAATAACGGGACCCGCTGCAAACCCCGTGCACGCTGCCGCGGCGATCGATGGCTTTTCCGGTCAGCCCCTGCCATGCCCGAATGGCGGCATCGGCGAACGGTGCGGGATTCTCCAGCCAGCCGAACCGCACGCCTCTGGCAAAGGCATAGGCGAACATGGCTGTACAGGATGCTTCCTCATATGCTTCCGGATCGGTAATGACTTGTCTCCAGAGCCCTGACTCTCCCTGGTAGGAAGCGATCCCGGCACACAGCTCACGGAAAAATTCAAGCAGGGCCGGTCGGTCTTTATGCTCCCTCGGCAGGCGTTCAAGCAGCTCGGACAAGGAGAACAGGCTCCAGCCGTTTCCACGCCCCCAAGGAATTCGGGTCGCCTTCCCGTATTTGAAATCAAACACGTGGCTCATCACGCCTTCCTCCGCCATAAACAGATACTCCCGATACCTCAGGAACTGATGGGCCGCGTCATCCAGATAAGTGGAATCGCCTGTAATCCCGGCATACCGCGACAAGAAGGGCGTGCTCATGTAAAGATCGTCCGCCCACATCGTATCTGCAGAGTACTCCGAGATGCAGAGACGGTAGAATGCGCCGTCTTCCCGACGTTCCAGGCGGTTTGTCATAAAGTCCGCAATCACTTCCGCTACATTCAAATAGTCCGGATTGCCGCTTTCCGTGTAAGCTTCCAGCATCGCAGAGCCGAAGGAACCACAGTTGTCCAGCATTTTGACCAGCACCAACTGATGGTTAATCGACGGAAATCCATACGTATCCCGATCCCAAACGGCATATTCATACCATGATGTACAGATGTCGATGTGCGCGCGAGCATATTCCGCAATATCCGGTCGCTTCAGGATTCGCGACGTCTGAAGCAGGCCGTACATCGTCACCCCAAGCGGATAGTCCCAGCGCCCAAAATTGGTGGCAGAGCCGGAGGTCCATTTGTTGCTCAGCATCGCGTTCTCATAGAACGGCCTGACCCGGCGGCCCGGCGCATCCAGGGACCAGCCGGTCAAACCGCCGCTATCCGCGCGCGGGAACAGTCGTCGGACCGAACACACCTCCTCCTGTATTTCCTTCTTCCCTTCAGCCAGAGGCCCCGCAAATAGCCACGGGGAGGGTGCGCCCTTGACCGGAACCGGAAGCACAAAGTCCAGCTCTTTCTCTGAACTATATGCCTCAAGCTCGAATCCCCATCCGGATGACCCGCTAGAGCAGCGTACGAGAAGATCCCCTCGACAGACCGCAGCAGGAAGCTCACAGCCAAAATCGCCGCACTCTTGAGTATCCATCACAGGTTTCCCGCCGATCCATACTTCCGTCCGCCCCAGAGCGCGGCCTTTAAGCAGAACATAGTCAACGCCTGCCGGCACATGCAATCGGCTCCAGGCATAACCCGATACCGGGAGCTCCGGCAAGCCAAACATTCGCTCAAAATTCGGCTTCTCCGCCTCTTCCTCGCTCCAGCCTGTGACCGGAAGCCAGCTAACACCGGTCTCGCTTTCGGTTCCGTGCGCATTCGGAAAGATGCCGCTTTCTCCGAACATGCCGGCGGTCAACGGCCCGGCATACGCCCAACCGGCAGCTTCCTTCCGATCAGCAAACGGGGACAGCACCTGCAGAATTCTGACCTTGCCCTCCTGGGCGCCAAATCGACAGCCGAAGCCAGCTTCGGTTCTGCGCGCCTCGATCAGCAGCGTATTCCAGCCGGGTTTCAGAACAAGCGGAACGACGATCTTTGCATCCGGCATCATCTCGTCCTCGGCTCCCGAGCGGTACATCAGCTGATCGTTCAGATAGAACCGTACAGGGCTGAACGGCATGATCCCGGCGTCAAGCGAACGCTCATCGTCGCTCCAGACCAAGCCAAGCGCATAGGCGGCGTCCCCCGGCTTCGCATCCCGGAACCGGTCACCGAAGTTGAAATTATAGAAACCTTCCTCGGTCTGAAGAATACCTGTTTCAGCGAACGAGCGCAGCGAGAACGGAATTTCCGGGTTCGCTCCGATGTAGCGGTCGGCAATGGCCTTCAGCATGCCGCCATCATCATCGCCCATCCCATACCGGATGCTCTCGCGAGCTTCGATATAGCTTGTCATGAAGTTCCACTTCCTTCCGTTCGAGCTTGCTCTGCGGGAGAAAGCTTGATGTGGATTTCCTTCTCGAACGGAGTTACCACATTCAGCAGCAGCGTTCGAAATCCGAGCGGATAAACCGCTTCCCGGACGCCCGCCGCTGTGTGGTGAAATTCGCCGCCGCTAATTTCCATCCAATCGCCGTCCATTTCGTAGCGAATGCTCCCTTCCATCCAGAACTGGGCATCCACGCCGGCGGGAGCAAGTTCTCCGCCGCTAAGATATCCAAACGACGGAAATATGAGCGAGATCTGCGATACGACCTCCTCCGGCTCCGTCGAGGAAATGACCAGCTTCCAGCCATCAACGGTTTCCAGCACATCCACCCCCACCTTATGACGCTGCACATGCGTCTGGGGACGGCGGTGATGCGGCAGCAGGTACCAAGGGCTGATGTCTGCCTTGGTGCTTGCAGGCAAATCGACGTCCGGCACCGGCCCGTTGTAGCCCTTCTCCTGTACGCCGGATAGCCGATAGCCCTGCTCCAGCGTCGCCATCCGGCTCATCTTGACAAAGCCGGGGTCGAAATAGGAGGCGAACTGCACGCCCAGCAAACGAGCCGCTCCATGACGAATAGAAAAGAAGGAGGACATTTCCGTGCTGACGGTCACGCTGGTATTCCCTTCACGGATTCGGGCGACCGGAGCGCCAAAATCCGTATGCATCCGGCTGTAACGGATGACACCGTGATGACCGGCACCTGCAAACCCGGACAAGTAGCGCTCCCTCGGAAAATTTCCGTTCAGCACGACGCGGTAATGCTCCGGCATCGGCGTTGTTTCTGCACCCTGGCGCTTTAGCCCCGGATCCAAGAGCAGCCGAACGGCTGCGTTGGTCGGTGCTCCGCCGGGATGCTTCAGCAGAGACAGCGACTGTTCCGCCATCCCCTGAAAGACCGGATCACCACGATCCACCGAGGCCATCATCAGACAAGGCAGAAAATATCCCGACATATCGAAGCTTTGACCATAATCCTGCCGCCCGGAATATTCGGTGACAATCTCCCCGTCCGGGTGAACCAGATAGGACATCATCTTCAAATTGGCACGGACCGGGACCAGAAGCTCCGGACGCTTCAGCAACCTGGCCGCATGAATCAGCATGACGTCGCTGACGACGTTGTAGATCCCGTTGCTGCGCTCGGTCCATTCCCCGTCCGCCGTGGCATCCATGCCTTCGGCGAGCCACTCCTCCGCCCGCTTCAAGGCGTCGTGCGAATCAAAGAGCTCATTCAAGAAGCCCAGCGCCGCGCAGATGACCCACCGATGATTCGGCGTATGGCAGCCTCCGGTAATCAGAGCGGGCAAGGTCCGTTCCAGGAACAGGAGCATATCCGCCGCCGTTTCCTTCAAGTCCTCCCAGCCGTCAGCCATAAGCAGCTGCGCGGTTTGCGCGTAACCAACCACCACGAAGGCGGTATCCGGAGGGGAATGGAAATTCGTCCAACCGGGCGAAATCGTGCCGTCGCTATGCTGAGCCGCTAGCATATAGCGCGCAGCAAGCGCAATTCGACGGGCCAGCTCGTGATTGCGGTAATACTCGGATGCCGGATTACAAAGCGCGGCGGCCCAGATCGCCATGGCGGTCGGTGTCCCGCTGTTATGGTTGGGTGAAGGCAAACCGTTCTCCAAGGTACGAACCCCGCCATACCAGCGATGTGCCCGCTCCATAATCTGGCGGTCCATCCCCTCCCGAACCCAGTCGTCGTTGACTTCAAAAACTCTGTTATACATATACAGTCCTCCTGATATCCGTCGTGCTTAACCTTTCACGGCTCCCAGCATCACGCCGCTGACGAAGTAACGCTGCAGCCATGGGTACACGATTAGAATCGGTACCGTGGCAAATACGACGCTGGCCGCTTTCAAGCTTTCCGTGGTTGCTCTGACACCCGCTGCAGGTCCCTCGTTACGGGTCAGATCCGTTATCATATTGTTCTGTACCAATTGATACAGCTTCAGCTGAAGCGGATACAGCTCTTCGCTTGTAATGTACAGCAGCGTGTCCTGAAATCCGTTCCAGCGCCCGACCGCATAGAACAGGCTTAGCGTTGCTATGACCGGCAATGACAGCGGCAGAATAATCCGAAGCATCGTTCCAATCTGGCTTGTGCCGTCAATTTCGGCCGCTTCCTCAAGACTTTCGGGAATGCCATTAAAGAAGGAGATCAGGATAATCAGATAGAACGGGCTGATCAGTCCCGGAAGAACCAGGGCCCATATCGTATCCAGCAAATTCAGGTCTTTCACAAGAATGTATTCCGGGATAATGCCCCCGCTGAAGAACATGGTCACAATGATGATAAACATGAAGATTTTGCGGCCTTTCAGCTTCTTTTTCGTCAGCGGATAAGCGGCAATCATCGTCATGATCATGCACAGCACTGTCGTCAGCAATGTGAGCATGACCGTAAAGCCGAGAGAACGGATCATGCTGGAATCCGAGAATACGGATTTATAAGCCTGAAGGCTGAACTCTACCGGAAACAAAGTCACGTCACCTGACGTTACCGCACGATTTGAGCTGAAGGAGATGGCGATAATATGGAAAAAAGGTGCCAGGCAAATAAGAACAAAAAGTGCAAGCAGGATGATGTTTACGGTATCAAAAACGCGGTTCGACACACGCTCGCTCATGAGTGATACTCCTTTCTGCAATAACGTTAAATGATGGACTCGTCCGTCAGTTTTTTGGATGCATAATTGGCGCCAAGGATAAAGATCAAGCCAACGACAGCCTGGAACAGGCCGACCACCGTTGCCAGCGTATACTGCCCGGATTCCAGACCGGTCCGGTACACATAAGTGCTCAGCACGTCAGAGTAATCCATGACCGCTTTATTGCCGATGACAAACGGACGGTCAAAGCCGATCGAGATCATATTCCCGAGGTTAATGATGAGGAGCGTTACAATCGTCGTCTTCAGGCCTGGCAGCGTGATATACCAGATCCGCTTGAACCTGCCTGCCCCGTCCACTTCCGCCGCTTCAAACAGCTCCTTGTTGATGCCGGTTAAGGCAGCCAGATAGAGGATGGTTCCCCAGCCTGCGCTCTGCCATACACCCGTCGCCAGGTAGGTGATGAGCCATGTATTTTTTTCGGTTAGAAAAGGCACTGAATCAAAGCCGAGCGCCATCAGCATATTGTTGATCATGCCGGATTGCGTGCCAAACACCTGGTATACGATGCCGCCTATAATAACCCATGAAATAAAATGGGGAATATACAATATCGTTTGGGATAAACGTTTGAACCATCGGATTCGGAGCTCATGCAGCATAATCGCCAGAATCAATGGGGCCGGAAATGAAACCAAGAGATCCAGCAGATTGAGCATCAGTGTGTTGCGCAGTGTTTTATAAAAGTCCTGAGTCTGAAAGACTTCTCGGAAGGCATCCAGTCCAATCCATTCGCTTCCGGTGATGCCCTGGAAGAAATTGAAATCCTTAAAAGCAATCTGAACGCCCCACATCGGGCCGTATTTGAAAATGATAAAGTAGACCAAAGGCAGAACAAGCAGTGCATATAATTGCCAGTACCGGCGCAGGTAAACGGTTCCTCTCATCTGAATCATCCTCTCCTTGCTCATGGCGCCGGGAGCGAAGGGACGGCCTCTTGTATATAGCCGTCCTTTCCCTTGTCCCGCTGCGGATTATCTTTATTTGGATTGCATCTCCTGATAAACCTTGGTCCGCTCATCAAGAATCGCCTGGCCGCCGCTCACCATGTAATCCTTCATAGTAGCTTCGAACGTTTTCTCGAAGTCTTCCGGTTTGGCCATCGCCGTCTTTACGATCATCTCTTCGTATTTGGCTTGGAGGTTCGTGCCGTATTTCGCTTCGGCTTCGATCGGTCGGTCAAAGTTGACCGGCTTAAACGTATCCGTTGCCGCTATTTCGACGGCCTTGCGGTGCAGATCCTGGAACTTCTCCGGGAAGTTGGTCGTCAGCTTCTCCCGGTTCTGTGTCTCGTCACCAACAAAGTTACCGTTAGCGATAATGGCAATGTCGCCGGAGTTGTAAAGACGATCAATCACATCTTGAGGAGCGTCGGTCTTCATGACGGGAATGCCGTCCACCATTTCATAGTTTTCGCCTTCCACGCCGTTTTGCAGAGCCAGCAGATTGGCAGGATCGGCCATCCAATTCAGGTATTTAATCGCTTCCACAGCATGGCTGCTTGTTTTCGGAATCATGATATACATGCCGTTTGGCGCATATTCAGGCTTCGCGCGCTTACCTTCGGAGTTGGTGAATGGATCGATCGGTTCCAGTTTGGCATCCGGCTGGTTTTTCAGCAGCGTATCATAGGTGCCGTCCGCGTAGTACAAGTTCGGATAATCCTCTGTCAGGAAGCCGGTGAGGCCATTCGTTACATCCTGGGTCAACTGCTTCTTGTCTTCGTCCAAACTGAAGTCACGGCTGATCAGCCCCTCATTGTACAGCTTGTTGAAGAATTGCAGCGCATCCTTAAAACCGGGAAGCAGGGTCGGATAGTCATTGGCCCCGAGCTTTTGGAGCTGCGTGTACTTCTGTTCATCCGTGGTCGGCTGGATAAAGGACCAGATTAACGGATCGTATTGAGCCGGTTCGATTGTCATGCCGAAAGGAATGACTTTGCCGCCGGTTTCGCCCGGATCCTTTTCTTTGAAAGCTTTCAAGACCTCGTACAGCTCATCCGTGGTTTGTGGCACGTCCATGCCGAGCTTCTCTAACCAGTCGGTACGGATAAAGGAAGAATACTTACCCAGGAAAGCCCGCTTTCCAGGAACGGCAAACTGTTTGCCCATATACTGGCCGTAACTCATCGCGTCCTCATCGAGGAATTCCTTCAGGTTCGGACCGTGCTCGTTGATCAGATCGGTCAGTTCCGTCAGTCCGCCCTGCTCCGCGTAGCGATTGAAGGTGGGGGTGTCGTACGTAAAAACAATATCCGGCACGTTGCCGCCGCTGGCCATCAGAACGTTCAGCTTCTTGATCTCCTCCGAACGGGGTACCGGTACGAATTCCATCTTAATGTTGTTAGGAGTTCCAAAGTTGTCCTGGATGTATCTCGTTAGGTAGCTGTCGGTTATGGTGTATGGCTTCGGTGTATTGCCGCGATCAAATATTTCGACCTTTAGCGTGACCTGCTCACCATCCTTAGAGCCGGAATCTCCGCTTCCGCTTGAAGTATTGGTGCTGCCGCCCGAGTCTGATGAACACCCGGATAATACGACCGTTCCAGCCAACAGCATGACGAGCGAGAGCTTTGCGAGCTTGCCCCATTTTTTCTTGCTTGCCGCCATAGTTACATCCCCTTTTCTTATTTTGATAATTGCCCTGCCGTTCGCGCCTTCTCTTAATTGAATATATCCTGCGGATACATCCCTGCGCTGCTTTGGGATCCATTCATGTAAGCGCTTAACTCTTCGGGTATCCTCAGTATGCCTCAGAGGCCCGGGTATGACAATAAACCAAATTCCAAACCCCAGAATGCGCATGGTTACAGGGTTTCTCGGTTTAGCAATGACTATTTTCGCATCATAAACCGTTTTCACACGATCGCCTTAAAGCCTTGCTGCATCCGCGATTTGTTCCTTATGTTGAACGTCCCGCTAAATGAAGCCCCAGGCTTGAAATTGCCGTGCATGTGCAAAATACGAAACGGGTGCTGCTCCCAATCGGAAACTTCTGCACCCGCTTCTTGATAAACTATAGTCATAAACTGCTTTCGCAATCCAAGCAGCTCGTTTATGATCCCGGCTCCATACCAGGAGACGGCTTCATCTTCAGCTTGCGGTAATCTCCCGGCGTCACACCGGCCGTCCGTTTGAACACCCGCCCGAACGTTATGGCGTTTGCATACCCGATTTTCTCAGCGATTTCCTGTATGGAGAACTCGGTCTCCGCCAGCAGCTCCTCCGCCCGCTTCATCCGCAGCTGAACCAGGAAATCAACGAACTTCATATCGTATTCCATTTTAAACAGATAGCTTGCGTATTTGCCAGAGATCTGAAAACGGTCGCTAAGATGCTTCAGGGACAAGTCCGGATCTTCAAAATGCTCTTCGATATAGTGCTTCATCTCGCTGATCATGGCCCGGTAGCTTTTGGTTTCGCTGAGCGCAACGTAAGTACGGTAAGTTTCCGTTAACTGATCGCTGATCCTGCTCTGCAACTCCTCCAGGGTCGCTGCTCCCGCCAGCATATGGTCCTTGCTCTCCGAAAGCTGATTCCGCAGCTCGCCGGATAACACCCCAACCTCCCGGGACAGCAGCTGAAGCATGCTGTTGACCAGAGAACGGATGATATCGTCCTTCAGCCGCTCCTCCTTGAACGAAACGAACATATCCTGCAGACGGGTTCTCCAGCCATCGTTATTTAAGCGAAAGTCCTTGACCAGCTCCGAAATTTCCGTCAGATAAGGAAGCAGGTGACTTAAATCCTCCTTGGACAGCTCATCGCCAATCAGGACGCCATGATTCCCCATTACCAGTCTATGGCCAAGCGCCTCCGAGGCGGAGCGGTACGATGCCCCGATCTCATGAAGTCCGGTGACCGTACTGCCCAGCCCGAAGCTCATAGGCAGGCGAAGCTTTTCCTCAACCCAGCCGCGGCATTCCTCAGCGGTATGGATCAGGGCCGGACGAGTCTCGTCTTTTACCTCCGGCAGCGCGATCAGAATACCGACGCGGCTGCCGGAGATCCATTCAAGCCAGCTGCTGAAGCCGGCATTGCGTGAAAGCTCCTGGAACACGTTCATCAAGGCAAACTTCAACACATTCTGGTCCCGAGCGGTATGTACATCCTGAAAGCCGCTGTAATCATTGATTTCACCGAGCATCATAACGTAGCCAACCGGTTGTTCCGGCAGGGCCACCGGGGTCAGCTCGCTCATCCGCGATTGCAGCTCCTCCTCGTGCTTTTGCCCGCCGATCAGGTCCATAAACAGCTGACTGCGCTGAAGCTGGAGATTCTCGTCCTGCTTTTTGTCATAGTCCATGGACCTGTTGATCAGGCTTTCAAGCGCGCTGTCGATCACGGATAATTCATCCTTGGCCACCTGCGGCATGTTCAGCTGAATGGATTCTATTCGGTTCATCATGGCTTTGATCGGCTGATAATTCCGCCTGCTAATATAAACGATGTAAATAACGGCAAGCACCACGGTCACAAAGCCGATGACGACCCAGATATAGGATACGACCGACACCCAGGCATAGAGCTGGCCCGCACGGAGACCGCTTTCAAAAGTCCAACCCAGCTGTTCCGATTGCAGCGTTGTCAGCACCTTGCCTTCTTTGGCCCGGTTATCCTCTCCGGTCTGGGATGCTTCGAAGATCAGCTCCCCGCTGGAATCCAGAATGTTCAAAAAGGAAACGCTGTCATTTATCATCGGATTGATCATCTGCTCCAACCGGTACATGCTGACGTTTATCACCAGCAGCCCCTGGCTTCCGAAGGGGAGCGGCAAATTTTTGTACATGGAGATGACCTGCTTCGGTTCGTTCTCCCCGAGACCCGTCATGGAGCGTACGGCCGACCAGCCCCGGTAATCGTGCTCCTTCACGGCGTGCTCGATAAATGAACGGTCCGGAAACGACGAGAGGGAGCTCTGTCCGCTGGTAGTCAGCACGGACTGATCCGAATGACGGTATAAATAGACCGATTCAATCATGTCACTGTCCGTTTGCAAAACGCGAAGTCGTTTCACCAGCGAGTACATCAAATTTTGGTCGGATGACGGGGTACTGAACAGATAGCTTGAGTATAGGGAACTCGTCTCCACTTCGTTCAGCACGTTCATCTCAATTGCATGGATGGAGCGGTCGAGGTCTTCCATAATAAATCTCGTGGATATCCCGTTCGCCTTGGCCGCTTCTTCGCGTGAAGCCTCATTAAACATAATGAAAGAAAGAAATACGATAATGGTAATGGTGATTAGGAAAATGGGAAAATAGGAAAGAAGCAGCTTGCGATACCAGTTTTGCTGCAAAGAGGTCATTCCTTTCTCTTCCAGGTTAAGCGTTTTACTTATGCTTGTCCTTTATTGTAGCACGGCTTTGTCCCTCACTGGAAGAGGGGTGTCTTTAAAGGAAGGACTCCTGCAACGCAAAACCAAAAAGCCGCGATTTTCCGCGGCTCCTTGTACCCTATATGTTTTTGTTCCCTAGACGATACATTCCTGTGCAAGCTATCCTCCAGCCAAAGCTAGAAATATAAAATTGCCGCCCAGACTACTTGCTTGTTCCCTTCATGAACTCCGATATCAAGACTTTCGCTCCCGTCTTGGCACTCTCCAAGGCAGCCAGCACCATCGCCATGCTGTAGACGTTGTCGCTGCAATCCGTCTCCGGCTTGATGCCGGCTTCGAGGGCCTGAAACATATGTTCCAGGCAGCCGTGATGTCCGGTCTTCTCCATGACGGGCAGCGTTCCCTCCGTCCGTTCATACCTCCGTATGAAATTTCCTGATTGATCCCCTTCCGCCACGAACTCCGCATAAATCTCATCATGACCGTCCCAGATTGCCGTGCCTTTCTCGCCCGTTACGCGCCACGCGGCCTCCCAGGAGGTCTGAGCGCCTTCGGCACACCAGGAACCGCGGTAATTGAACACGGAGCCGTCCGACATTTCATAGATACATATCGCCATCGCGTTACCGGCATACCAGGAACCCGGCGGGTTAAACTCCTGACAGTACACGGATACCGGATCGGCTCCGCTGATCATTCGGGCCTGGTCGAAGGTATGGATGGCCATGTCGAGCAGCAATGGACTGTCCATCAGGTCCCGAAACCCGCCGAAATGGGCGCCCAGAAAAAAATCCGCCCCTATGAAACCGGGTTTTCCAATCGCGCCGCTATCAATCAAATCCTTGAACGCCCTAATTCGCGGATCAAATCGGCGGTTTTGCATGACGGCATGCGTTCTGCCCACAGACTCGGCCAGCTTCACGATATCCAGGCATTCCGTCATCGATTCCGCTAACGGTTTTTCGCTGAATACATGGCACCCGTGCTTAAGCGCTGCCGTGCTAATCCCATAGTGGCTGGCGGGAATGGTCACATCAAATACGATATTCGCTTCGCTTGAAGTAAGAGCCTCCGTAATATTTGTATAGATGGGACAAAAAAGCCCATGCCGGTCGGCAAATGCCTGTGCAAACTTCTCCTGGATATCCACGAGGCCCACGATTTCAACGTCCTCACGCCCTTTTGCATATTCCGCCCATGTATTCGCCATACTGCCGCATCCTGCTATCACAACTTTAAATGTCGTGGTCATGCCCTCTGACTCCCCCTGAATACGCCATATTGTTGTAAACCGCTCGCAAATCTTTTTCCTAACCCGTTGTCATCATTCCGATATTGGCTTATTGTAAGTGAAGCAACTTCATTATAATGGCGAAATACAACATTTTCTCTATACAACCTTGTGCATTACCACTCTAATCTTGCGGTTCGAGGTGAATTTGCTTGTCCAATCCAAGAGAGCTTCATGAGAATACGAGGCTTGACTACAAAGCCTATCCCGTGCAGGTATTTAACAACTTCTGCTCCCATGCCAAAATGAAAGAATGTATCCTGTATCTCCACTGGCATGAGCACTTTGAGATTATTAGCATGCGCCAAGGACACGCGGTTTTCCATATTGATACAACTCCGTATGACGTAAAGGCAGGAGAAGTCATTATCATCCCCGGCGGCAGTCTGCACGTGGGATACGCTCTTGAAGATGGCGATGTACAATTTGATTGTGTCGTGGTGAATGCATCCCTCTTTAACGATTTCCTTCATGATCCGATTCATGCGCGTTATGTCGCTCCCTATATGGAAGGCAGGCTCCGTTTCCCCGTCAAGCCTGCCGAGAGCCACCCAGCTAGCGCAGACTGCTATCCGCTGCTGGATGAAGTCATTGAAGAGCTTGTAACGCGTCGTCCAGCCTATGAGCTTATAGCCAAGTCCAAGCTGTACACCCTGTTCGTTCTGCTGGCGCGCACATTCATGCCCGCACCGTTCACGGAGAAGACAGCCGAGCCGTATTTTGCGAATCGGGACCGTTTTAAAACACTCATTCAACACATCGAGAGCAACATCGGCGAGAAATTGTCGGTTGAGGCCGCCGCGGCGGAGGTCGGTTTGAATCCGTTTCATTTTTGCAAAATGTTCAAACGTTTAACAGGGCGCACATTCGTGGATTACGTCAATCTGACCCGAATGAATGAAGCGGAGAAGCTGCTTGGCGAACGGACTTTAACCATCACCGAGATTGCCGGCGTCGTCGGCTGCAGCAACCCGAATTATTTTACCAAGCTGTACAAACAGTACAAGGGCATGACACCTTCCCAGGCTAGACTGTTATAGACCCAGATTTCAGAATCAATCCTTAGCGAACTATATCCCGGCCAAGATCTCCATGTGAACGGTAGCCGTATCCATGAGCATTGTGATTATGCATAAAAAGAGACTCAACATCCAGCTGCTTTCGCTGAAGTTGAGTCTATATTCTAAATCGAATCAGCGCCTCGAATACTTAATATGCCTTAGGAACCTCGACCTTTCTTGTGTTCCCGTCTTCATTCGTAAAATAGATATGAACCCCATGGTCCTGATCATCCAGGAAATACGAGACATATTTACTCTCACCCGCCTTCATGGGAACCAGTAGGGTCGCAATGCGATGGCTTGCCGCAGATTTCGTTTCAGCGTGCAGATGCCACTGGTTATCCAGCCCATCGATTTCTTCGGGGTCGACACCGGTGAACTGATTATGCTGATTCAGCGACAAGCCGCCGGATGAACTGTACACGAATCGCCCTTCCATTTCCGCTTTGCTGCCCAACACTCGAAACGTCTGCCCCGACAGCATCATCCGGTTCAGGGTATGAAACAGCCACTCGATGCTGGCTGGCTTGGTGAGATCCACCGTATCCACAATGACAAAATATGATTCGTCAAAAAAATAGATCTCGCGCACATACCGCTCAAGATAAGGGACATTCTCCAGGTAGGCCTGCGTAGCGTTCATACGGGTATACCCGTACCCTGGTGACGCGTCAACTTGCTCGACCTTCCCGCTAGCCTCGATGCAGAGCACCTTGTCTTTTCCCGCATACTGCCCATGGCCATCGATGAGAATATTGTTCGTGGAACGCGTCTGCCTCCGCCATTTCATATGCATCGTGCTTCCAAACGCGATATAATATCCACTCTCGATAGCGAGAGGTTCGCCATACGCGTGCAGCAGGAATCCATTCTGGTCACCGTGACTGTGGCTCATGGAGCCGTAACGGCTGCTCTTTGCCAGCAGCATGATATGTTCATCCGGATCATCCATCCGGTGATGCATCGCCACCCAGTCAATATCCCGGAACCATTTGACGGATTGGATGGTCCCCTCCTTCGCTTCCGAAGCGTTATAGGAAGAAAACGGAACGGTAACAGAAGGAGCAACAGCCTCCACTTGAGGGTAATCATGCCGGTACAGCATATCGTCAAATCGGAAATCCCACCAGCCGTAATTGTAAAACTTGGTGTCCGCGTCCGTATCCGCTTTGGCTACTTGTTCATAATACCACTGATATAATCCGTTGCCTGTAATGCCTGCAAACTGGCGAATATTGAAAGCCGTCTTCAGACTAACGGGTTCGCCGAGATAGGACTGGTCTCCGAAGCTGGCTCGAATCGTATCCGGGCTGCTGCAGTAGAGCGGAAAATCGCCCGTGCGCCCAAAGAACGGCCGTTTATAGAAATCAATCGATACGTAGCTGCGAATGAGATTAAGCGCATCAATCACAAACGCCATGCCGGTTGTCCAATAGAGCGGCCCCTCGGCCCAGCCTCCATCTTCTCCGCCCCATGGCGAATAGAGGCAGGCATAGTATTCCAGCGTGTAATCCAGCCATGTCTGTGCCTCGGCCTCTTCATGAAGCATGGCAATGCAGGCTGGGACAAGCACGGAGGACAACGAACGAACAGCATGGCTGTCATAGGGGACATGATGGATTTTCGAGCGCTCCATCACATGGAAAGCCACCTGCTCCGTTCGCCGCAGAAGAACACCCCTGACGAGATCAATCTCCTCTGCGGTGAGGAAATCGTGGAGCCAGTCGTATCCCCACGCGAGTGCGCCAACGATCCGAAACGCCGCTTCATCGTTGTAATCTCTGGACGTTGTACCTTCCGTGTCCCACCGGGCCGCGTGAAGCAGCCACGACTTTGCTTTGGCTATCAAAGCATCATCCTGCAAAATGACCCCTGCCACGCTTAAGTGCCGGATGGCATACAGCGTTTCTTGGCAATCCATGTACATTTTTCTCCACAGCTTCGCGACACGCTTATTGCCGGGATAACGTTCCGGTTCCGGAATTAACGGCTTATCCAGCCACGGAATGACCGATTTCTCGTAAAAAGCGCGCCAGCCGCAGTAATCATCATCCTGACTTAAATGTTCACGGAACGCCGCCACCCCCATCTCATCCAGCCATAACCGCGGATGCCCGGTATGCGTGCGTTCATAGCGCTCCCCACGGTCAGGCAGGGGAGTCTCAGGGAGGCCCTCCGGAACATGAAACATTCGGGATTGGCTCCATGAAGAACGGTTAAGGGCAGCATCCGTCGCATCCTCCCCTTGTTCCCCGGTCAGTAAGGCATAGCGCCAATAATAAGTACATGCCTCCAGAGTGTGATCCGGAGTGTAGAAGTTATAGGGAATCGGCGCGATTGTCGTTGTCGCTTCCGTTTCATACGAGGGTGAGGTCGAAATCTGCAGCAGATAACGGTCGTTCTCCAGCTGTCCCGGCATCCAGGTGAAACGGGGAGGATTCTCGAGCAGCTTACTCCCTTCGTCCGGTTGATATGGCACGGACAACCATCCGCTTTTCGGTTCAAACAAGGTTTTCATCGAGTACCCTCTCCTTCAACCCGTTGTTGGTCATCATGAAGCTTCTCGCGGTCCTGCCATCGGACAGGCTAAGCCAGTCCCCGTTCTCCGACCGGTTCCATTCCAATGTCAGCGGCTCAGTACCGGTACGGTATACGGCGATGAAGCGGGCTTTCGAATCTAATCGGTGTAGCCGGATTCCTTCCATAAGGCGGCTGGGATTGTCAGCAAGCCCAGGTGACTCCACCTGTGTGCATCCCATCCCCTCAAAGGCGATAAATGAAGTTACCGCCAGCGGCCCTGATGCATTGGCAATGTGGAGATTGAATTGCAATCCATCCTGGGACAAGACGTGCGTGCAGCTTTCATTTACATATGCGTATCCATCTTCGTTTCCTAGATCCGTTACAACATGGCCCTGATCTGCATTTGGAAGCCCGCTAAGCTCTCCTTGGCCAACATAATGAAACCACCAATCCACAGCTGCCGGTTCTTCCATTTCCACTTCGAACCAATCCAGAAGCCAGTCATCCGTCAATATCAGGTGCCGGTCCAGGACGCCCTGTTCATAAGCCTGATCGGACCGCACCCAGAGATAAGTAAAATTCGAACCGGATTCATACCGAATGCATTTCCCTTCGGTCGGATTCTGGGAACGTCGCCCAACCGAGACGGTGTTGTGGCAGGCTGTATGGGGATACCATTCCTTCTTCAGGATTGAACCGTACGGTACGGTACCACGGTCTGGCGATAGTGGCTGGTTCCCGACATGAATCATTAAATTCAGTTTATCGAAGTGACCATGTGACCCACCATGAGGACCAAAATCGACCAACGCCTGAAGCCCATTCGAATGATTCGACTTCAACAGGGCAAATCCGCTGTGAGGAAGAAAGACGGAAGAAGCGGACAGATCGGGCAAGTCATTCTGGTTTCTGCCTTCGCTGTCCCTTGCTTCATTGCCTTCAATTTCGTTACCTGCTTGGTTTGCATATTCTGCATCGCCTGCTCCTTGGACTTCTCGTGTCACTCGGACTTCAATGACATCCCCTACTTCCCATACTCCTCCCGTTCTCTTATTATGAGAATCCTTCACCTCAGAAGCAGCCATTCCGTATCTCCCATCCCAATGGCCCGTACCGTACAACAGAGCTTCCAGCATGCCGATCCGGCCGGCTTCTCCATTCAATTCACGATATACATGGTCTAACAATCGTCGATAGCTCTTATCCCCATAGACGGATAAGCCGATTTCCACAATCTCGGCGATTTCTCGCGCATAGGGAGCTCTGCGATAAGGACCGTCGTGAAGTGCAGGCAGTGAGCCGTTTTGGCCTGATAATTGAACCAGTACCGCCAGCATTCCCTGCATGGATTGACCTTGCGCTCCCCTCAGGGAAAAAAGCTCTTCACCAACCCGGCTCCCCATTTCCGCCGCAATCAGGTAAGCACGGAGTACGAATACGTGGTAATACACGCTGCCTTCAAATTCAAGCTGATCCGGCCTGATGGCAATGCTGAGATGATGCCGCAGGCCGCCTTCCTTGACAACCAGCTGCCGCAGCTTCTCCGCTTCGCCTTGTACCGCATAGATACTGAACAGCGCGGCAATCAGCCAGGCGGTATAGTTGTTCTCGGGATTTCCGCGCACCTGGGTCAACATATGATGATACTCCGTCATGCTGCTCTCGAGCATATGCAGGAATTGATCAATCTTCCGGCGTTCAGCCTCGTGAAACGACACTTGCGCATCCTCCAAAAGCAGATAGCCTCGAAGCAATGTCGTTGCCCAAATGGCTTCGGTTAAAGCCTGATGGAATGCGCGCCCTTTCAGCATCCAGGGCTGGGCATCGGGATGCACCGGGTATAGCGGAAACTGCTCAGCATAGCGGACGATCAGCTTTTTTCCAAGATCGGCGTAGGCCTGCTCACCTGTTCCGGTATAGACGGCTGCAGACTGCAGAACGTATCGGGCCATAGCCTGATGCTTGAATACCAGCCAAGCCCCCCTGTACGGTTCACCCTCCACTTCGCAGCCATAGGGACAACGATAGGAGCTGCAGTCGGCTTCCAACGGATCAAACATCAGTTCCGTATGATGTTCGGGACACACGTATTGGTGCCACCAGCCGCCGGGCTCGACAGGAACATCCAGCTTCCGGTCGATGACCTGATCAAGCTCGGCCTTCAGGATCTCGACTGTACGTTCGCTCCACGGATAGAATATCAACTTCGATTTGACCTTCATCCAATCCCTCATCGCATGAACATGCCGCCGTTAATTTCGATCGTCTCCCCCGTTAGATACGAGGACAGCTCCGAGACGAGGAACAGAACGGAGCCGGCGACATCGTCCGGGGTGCCCTCCCGCCCCAGCGGAATGCCCTTGATCGTTGCTTTTCGCGCGTCATCCGGGGTAAAGGTGGCGTGAAACGCCGTCTGTCCGATAAAGCCCGGCGATACGGCATTCACGCTAATGCCGCTTGCAGCGAGCTCCTTCGCCAATCCCTTGGTAAAGCTCAGGACGGCAGCTTTGCTGGCTGCATAAATGCTTGCGCCGGGACCGCCGCCGTTATGTGCCGCTACGGAGGTCATATTGACAATACGACCTTGACCTGCGGCTTTCATACCCGGAATGACGGCTTTGCTCACGAATACCGCGCTTTTCATATTCACATCCATAATCTTGTTGTAGAGCTCCTCGGTCATTTCCGCATTCGCCAGACGCTCGACCAAATGCCCTGCATTATTAACCAGAATCGTAACCGGTCCGCCAAATGCCTTCTCTACATCAGCTACAAGTGCCTCTGCCTGCTCCACATACGTAACGTCTGCACGAAATGCATACGCCTCGCCGCCAAAACTTCGAATCTCCGCCACGGCTTCTTCGGCGGCTTCCTTGCTGTTCAGATAGTTCAGCGCAACCTTGGCTCCGCTTCTTGCCAGCCTTAATGCTACCGCACGACCGATCCCTCCACTCGAACCTGTGACTAAAGCGATGTTACCCGATAAGTTAATATGCATGTTAAATCCCTCCTGATTTAGGTTTGCAGCTGTTTCAGTCTGCTCTGTTGTTCACGCACTCTTGCCATTCGCGGCATCGTCATGATGATTTTTGTGCCTTGATCCGGCGAACTATGAACTGTAATTCCGTACTCTTCGCCGTAAACCATCTGAATTCGCCGATGGACATTGACGATGCCGATTCCGCCCTTGCGGCGGACATGCATTCCGTCATCATCGTCGACCAGGCGGTTTTCCTCGAGCCTCTTGCGCAGTTTAAGAAGCTTATGGTCCGCTATGCCTGCGCCGTTGTCCTCTACAATAACCAGCAAGTTATCCTGTTCTATTCTCGTGTCAATCCGAATGTAATGCCAAACTTCGATCCCGTCCGGAAAAGCATGCTGAAATACATTCTCGACAATCGGCTGCAAGGAGAGCCTGACCATCTTCTCCAATAGGAGTTCGGGCGGCGTCGCCACCTCGATCTCGAAATCGCGCCCGATGCGATGTTTCAATATCATCATGTAATGCCGTACATGATTGAGCTCGTTGGCAATGGTAATCTCCTCCAGGTTTGTCTGGATGGAGTATCGAAGCATGAAAGCCATCGCCTCCACCATGTCCGAGATCTCGTCGGAATCCTGAACGATCGCATAACAATTGATCGTTTCCAGCGTATTGTACAGAAAATGCGGATTGATCTGTAATTGGAGCGCCTGGAACTCGGCCCGCTGGCGCTCCAGTTGGATGTCCTGCAGCTCCAGCTGCGTTTTTTGATTGTGGAGCTCCGTGTCATAAACCTGCTCGATCATATCGGACAAACGGCTGACCATGAGATTGTAGCTGTGGATCAATCCCCCGATCTCGTCCTCCCGCGGTTTCACGTCGGTGATATGCGTCCAGTTCCCCTTCTCCGTCTGCCTCATGCCGTTCTTCAGATTGCGGATCGGATTCACGATCGATTTGCCGAATCGATAGGCGAGAATGAGCGCAATGATCAGCGTGACGAAGCCTACGATAATCGTAGTGGATCGAATCCCCGAAATCGGTGCCCGAAGCTCATCCAGCGGCATCATAATGACGAGGCTCCAGCCCGAATACTCGGACTGGCGCGAGATGATCATCGCTTTCTCGCCTAACACCGGTTCAATGAAGCGATGATCGCCTTTGGCGATAATACGCTCCGGCAGGTCGGTCGAAGTAATTCCGTCCATATCCACATGCTCAGGGGCATAGACGACTTCACCTTCGCGATCCAGGATGAAGAAGAAGCCCTGCTCCCCGAGATCAACGCCGTTCCATAAACCCGACAGCTGATCTTCATTGAACTCAACCGCAAGCACGCCTTTCACGTCGTACGAATTCATTCCCCGGATTTTGCGGGCAACCGTAATAACGTTGTCCCGATCCTGCTCCAGCAGGCTGGTCTTCAGAATAACGAACTCCCCGTTCCCCGGCGTCTTCTCCCTCAGTTCACGAAGACGGTCTGACGGATCGATCGACATGGCGGAGAAATTCTGATTCTGATCAAAAATCGACCGGCCATGAAACCCAAGAATGTACATCATGTGGGTCTGGGTAGGGTATTGAATGAAGATTTTCTGAAAGACATCCTTTCGGATGAGATTGCTGAACCGGTAATGCTCATAGCTGTCGCTCGGGTCCATATCCAAAAATCGCTTCACCGAATCCTGGAGCAAAATCGTATTGCTGATCCGCTCAAACATCTTCAGCTGATTATCCGTTTGCCTTGCGGCGTTCGTGATGACGGTGGTCATATACTTCTCGACCTGCTCGTCAATCGCTTCGGATGATTTCATATAGAAGAATACGCCGACCGTGGTAAGCGAGAACATTACGACAATGAAGAAGTACAGGAAGATTTGACGGGACAGGCTCTTGCGCATCATTCGATCCCCAGCATCTCCCGATATTCGGAAGGAGTATAGCCGGTAACCTTCTTAAAGGTTTTGGTAAAATGGGGATGATCCGCATACCCCACTTCGAACGAAATATCCGTTATTTTATAATGCGGAATGGCAAGGAGCTTCTTTGCCTTCTCCATTCGTTTCTTAATTCGATAATGGACAAAGGTCTCGTCCGTCATCTGTTTAAACAGCTGGCTGAAATACGACGGGTTGAGTCCGAGCATATCGGCAACCTCATCCAGTGAGAGATCGCGGGACAAGTTGCGCTCGATATAGGCTTTCGCTTCTTCTACAGGCTCCTTGGCATTTCCTTTTCGCTTGTCGCGTATGAGCTTCACCGTCTGATCCACGGCTTGACGAAATCTCTCGAAATAATGATGGTTCCCTCCGGGCGCAGGCCCCGAGATGCCTGTCATACGCTCGAACGAATACACATCCCGGCCGTTTAACAGCTTGATCAGTTTCGCATACAGTTCATCCAGCAGTTCCTGAAGCTGAATCGATTCTAGCCTGCGCTCATTGCAGTAATCCTCGATTTCTTGCAGCTTGTTCTGGATATCGTTCATTTGTAAATGCCATACGGCGAGCTCGAGCTGCTCCAGCCAATCCTCCAGCTTGGAGAGCGGGAAATAGATCCGCTGCTTCTCCTGCATGGACTTCCGATCCGCCATCAATTTATTCATGGTGTTATGTACCACCGATTTGGTCACGGGCTTGAGCAGATACTCCTTAACTCCATACGACATGCATTTCTGGGCGTATTCGAAATCGCCGTAACCGGAGATGACAACGACCGTGATATCGCCGTATGTTTCATAGAGCTGCTTGCTTAGCTCCAGGCCGTCCATCTTGGGCATTTTGATATCCGTAAAAATGAAGTCCGGTCGTATCGTCTGGATCGCTTCCAATGCTTCCATGCCGTTGCCGGCCGTTGCCGCTTGAATCATGGCCGGATCCGTCTGCGTGATCAGTTTCGCCAAGCCCATCCTTATCATAGGTTCATCATCAACGACCAGAATGCGGTACATCACCCATTCCCCTTTCAAGGCAGCGAGAGTAGTTTAGCTTTAGCAAGATACTCCTCTGCTTAGGCAAGCAGAGGAGTCATTCTTCAACACTATACTAAAACATGCTCCGCTTATTCGAAAGCGTTTTCTTTTTCGTTATATCGTTTCGTAGCTTCCTCAATAATCTCGCTGCCGCCTTTAGACAGATATTCCTCGAGCACCTTGCCGTAGTTATCGATAGGCTCCCTGCCATATACCATGCGGAGCACATGCTCCAGAATCAGCGGCGGCAGTTCATCCGATTTCGGATTCAGCTCCGGATATTTCACCATCGCCTCCAGACGCGGATCAAATTCAATGCCGCGGCGGCCTTCTTTCGTAAGCATGTTATCAAAAGCATCAATCAGTTCTTTGCCGGAATCGGACAATTCGGATACGCGTTTGTTGTAGGTCGTATCCTGGATCAGCCACAGCCAGTAGTTCAAATAACGCATCTTATCCGCACCTGCCGTGTCTGTTGGAACCTCGAAGACCGGCTTGCCGTCGGTTACCTGATAATCCTCGCCCTCAATGCCGAAGCTGAAGAACAATTCCGCATCTTCACTGACCATCCAGTTGAAGAACTTCACGATATCCTCGGCCTTATCCTTCGCCTTCGCGTTGATGAAGAAGGAACGCGTTACCGGATTGTAATGGGCATATCCCCCCTTACCGTCAGGTCCTACAGGCGAAGGAATCAGCGCTACTTTCGCGTCCGGCACATTCTCCTTCAGCTGGGTGCCCCAGATTGGAAGCTCATTCGCGTTCATGGACCACATCCCCGCTTTGCCGCTCGTGACGATGGATTTGAAGTCCGCGCTTTCAATGGTCGCGAATTCCTTGCTGATCAATCCTTCCTCATGCATCGTCTTATAGATCTGAATCGCTTGCTTCATATTTTCTTCATCGAAGAAGGTTGGCTTTACCTTCCCGTCCGGGAACACCTTGAATTGGTTCAGGTAACCCAGCACGTCATAGGCCCCGAAGAAGGTATCCGCATATTTGAAATTCTGACGTCCGGCATAAGGCTGCTCCACCCCGGCTTCTTTGAACGCTCGCAGAACATCCATCGTCTCTTCCACCGTTGTCGGGATCTCCTTGCCTACCTTCTCCAGCAGGTCGGTCCGAATCCATGTGGCCCGTCTGGACGGATTGGACAAAATTTCGGGAATTCCGTAGATATTGCCCGTCTTGGAATCCGTCATCCGCTTCCAGGCTTCCTCGGGGATAAACTTGAGCAGGTCCTGCCCATGCTCCTCCAGGAGGTCGTTCAGCGGGAGAAAGACTCCGTTCTCCACGGCACCCGCCAGCTCGGGACCACTGATTCCGCCAGTGCCCTGCACCACATCCGGTATGTCGTTCGTCGCGAACATTTGCACCATTTTATCCTGATATTCGTTATGTGGTATCAGGCGGATATCCAGGTCCGTATTCGTCATTTTCTCTAGCTCCAGCACGTACTTATCCTTGTTGATATCCGGATTTTTCTCAACGTAGGATACGTTAAGCGTCCGCATCGAAATGGAAAATTTCGTGGCCCCCGCTTCATTCCCGCCTTGGCCGTCGCCGCCCGCATTGGCTCCTCCGTCTCCGCCATTGTTACCCGAACAGCCAACGAGCATGGCCAGTACGAGACCTGACGTAAGCGCACGTGTCCAGCTTTTTCTCATGAATACCCCTCTTTTCAAGCTAATATAGTCGCTTATAATAGCGCTTTCAAACTTAATATCAGTATAGAGAGCCGTCTGGGCGGGAACAAGGAATGTCTTTGGCTCAGTTTGTCGTTTTTTTAGGATTACTCTTTGATCGACCCGATCATCATCCCATGAATGAAGAAGCGCTGCAGAAACGGATACAAGAGAATGATGGGCAGCGTGGCTACCAGAATAACCGCCATCTGAATGCCTTGAACGGACTGGGAGCTTGCTTCGAATGCCATGTTGCCCGTATCGGTCAGGCCCTCGTTCACCAGAAGCTCCCTCAATTTGACCTGGAGCGGATACTTGGTCCGATCATTGATATAGTAGAGGGCGTCCATGTATTTGTTCCAATTGGTTACGGAGTAGAATATCCCTACTGTCGCCAGCGCCGGTTTGGATAACGGAAGC
The DNA here is from genome assembly GCF_003269305.1 of Paenibacillus sp. MDMC362. NCBI lineage: Bacteria > Bacillati > Bacillota > Bacilli > Caryophanales > Paenibacillaceae > Paenibacillus > Paenibacillus sp. MDMC362. The sequence continues at coordinate 7,141 of NZ_QLYT01000005.1, read as the reverse complement.
ACGATGCTCCATAGCGTACGGACCTCGCTGCACCCGTCAATTCGGGACGAATCGATCAACTCGCTCGGAATTTGGGTGAAGAAGGTTCGAAGCACAAACAGATTGAATGCGCTGATCGCCGATGGCAGCATCAAAGACCACAGCGTGTTGACGAGATTCAGCTCGCGCATCAGAATGAATTGCGGGATGAGTGGAGCCGTAAAGATCATGGTCAACAGGATGATAATCATGATGGTTTTTCTGCCAACGTATTCGGGTCTGGAGAGTGGGTACGCCAGCGAAGCCGTTGCTGCCAGATTGATGAAGGTTCCGAATATTGTAATATAGACGCTGATCCCGAATGCCCTCCAGATGGAAACATCGTTGAATACATGCTTGTAGTATGCAAAGGTGAATTCCACCGGCCAGAACATCACTTCTCCGCGATCGATCGCGCCCGGGCTGCTGAACGACTGGGCAATGACATTAAGAAAAGGGAGCAGCATGGTGAGTGCAAGAAAGGTAAGGATGATATAGTTCAATACAAGAAACATTTTTCTGCCTGCACTGTCATATTTCACGTTGGTGGTCACTCCCCTCTAATACAGCGACTCGCCGGTCGCTTTCTTGCTGATGGTGTTTGCAATGGAAATCAGGAACAAGCCGACAACGGACTTGAATACCCCGATGGCGGTGGCATAACTGTACTGAAGCTGCTGCAAGCCGGCTTTGTAAATGTACGTGTCCAAAATTTCGCTGGACTGAATGTTGAGCGGATTCTGAAACACGAATACGCGTTCAAACCCGTAATCCATGAAATCCCCGATCTTGAGCAGGAACAGGATCGTTATCACGGGAAGCAGCGCAGGCAGGGTAATGCTGAGGGTCTGGCGCCATCTCCCCGCTCCGTCGATTTCGGAGGCTTCGTAGAGGTCGGGATTTATGCCTGCGAGCGCCGCCAGATAGATGATGGTTCCCCATCCGACATCTCTCCATAATCCGGAGCCCACCAATACCGTTCGAATGTAGGAATCTTCGCCAAGGAAATAGATCGGCTCTATGCCGAACCAACCGAGTATCACGTTCACGATCCCCGATGACGGGGACAGGATACCCACAAAGATACCGCTTACAATGACCCATGACAGAAAATGCGGCGCATAGAATATCGTCTGGACTATTTTCTTGTAAACGACCTGACGAACCTCATTGATCAATAAAGCCAGAACAATGGGGGCCGTAAAAGCAAACAGAATGTCATATGCACCCAGCAGAAGCGTATTACGCAGAATTTTCAAAAAATCATAGTGCTGGAACATGCGTTGAAAGTGCTCCAGGCCCACCCAGGGACTTCCCGTCACGCCCGCAAACAGATTATAGTTCTGAAATGCGATCACGGAGCCCATTAACGGAACATATTTGAATAATCCGAAGAACAGCAGTCCCGGCAGCGATATGAAGTACAGTGCCCTGTATTTCCACATGAAGCCGAGTAATCTTCTCCGTTTATCGAGCTTTCCCTCCAGATTCGGGTTTACCGCTGCTTTGCTTGACTCGGCCATCTGTCATCACCTCTTGTTTCTCAAATGGGCCGGTGCGTTGTCATCAATCGGAATTTCATCAAACTGAATGCTGATAAATTCAGGCTCACGATCAATGATCCGGGACAGCTCCCTGGTAAAAACATTAACTATTTCGTTCTTCTGCTCATCCGTGCGTCCTTCATACATTTTGATCGTAATTTGCGGCAACGGCTTTCGCCTCCTTAGGAATGATGATGTGATGAATATCCTTATCCTATAAGTTTCGCGGGCCGGGCAGCAATGGAAGAAGATCGGTTCCCTTGTGTTTTTTTTAGGTGCTTCAAAGGGCTTGTGTTTTTTTAAGTTGGACTTGTTATTTCAATAGTTCTTAAGCGGTATGTGTAGAATTTGGCAGCATTCTATGGAACAATGGATCAAAGCAGTTGCGATAATTAGCCAAACGATGACATCAGGTATGGGAGGTTAGCGATGAACGGACAAGTGAAGGAAGAGGTAACGACCTATGCGCCGTTATGGGGGAAACTCGAAAAGAAAGTAACGCGTATGACGAGTCAGCTCCTAGGCAAAGTTCCCCATGCGACAACAAACGGGATCTATGATTCCACCCGGATCGATTGGTGGACCTCCGGTTTTTGGCCGGGGATGCTATGGATCATGTATGATATGACCAAGCAGCCGCAGTATAAGGAGTGGGCATGGGAATGGGATATTCGGCTTGAACAGGCGCTGATCGGGGACAGTAATTTCCATCACGATGTCGGCTTTCAATTTCTGCCGACTGCCGTCATCAAATATAAGCTGACCGGCGATGCGGATGCCAGGCGGAGAGGATTGTTGGCCGCTACCCTGCTGGCAGGGAGGTATAACCCGGTCGGGAAATTCATACGTGCTTGGAATCAGGTGAAACCCACTTCATGGAACCATGGGAATGAAGGCTGGTCCATTATCGACTCCACCATGAACCTCTCCCTCCTATTCTGGGCTTCCGAGGAGAGCGGTGACCCGAGATTCGCTCATATCGCCAGAGCCCAAGCGAATACGGTTGCCGAGTTTTTCATAAGACCGGACGGCTCCGTTCGGCACATCTGCCGATTTGATCCGTTAACGGGAGAATTTATCGAAGCGTTGGGAGGACAAGGCTATGGTCCGGAATCTGCTTGGAGCCGGGGAGCGGCCTGGGCATTGCATGGCATGGCTAACACCTATCGCTATACCCGCGATATTCAGTACCTTGAAGCCGCCAAGCGGGTTGCTCATTTCCTCATTGCTTCTCTTGAGGAGGATTCCATACCCCGCTGGGATTTTCGTGCGGAGCGCAAGGAGATGGAACGATCCGCTCATGAAGAGACGGAAGCATCCCCGAAGACTACCGAGCCCCGGGATACGTCAGCAGCATCCTGCGCCGCTTCCGGTCTGCTTGAACTCGCGGACCTGGTGCCTATAACCGAAAGAGCTCTGTACCATGAATGTGCCTTACGTATCATCAACTCCTTGACGGCCCATTACGCCGAATGGAATGACCCCGCTTATGAAGGCATACTGAAGGAAGCCACGGGACATCTGCCTGCCGGACAAAATATAAACGTTTCGCTGATCTATGGAGATTACTATTATGTTGAGACCGCTGCCAAGTTAATGGGATGGAAAAACCGGATCTTCTGATCCGGTTTTTTGCGTGTCAATCCATCTACTCTTCTTTAGGTATCCGGATATAGAAGCAGCTGCCTCCCGCATGCTTCCCTCCGCTCTCAGCCCATACCTGACCGCCATGTGCAGATACCAGCTGCTTGACGATGGCAAGCCCCATACCGCTCCCGCCACTTGACCGATTCCTTGATTTATCGCCCCGATACAGCCTTTCGAAAATATACGGCAGATCGGAGGAAGCGATCCCCTGACCTGAATCCTGTATTCGAATCAGGGCTTGTGCCCCTTCGTCCACGAGCTCGGCTTGCACCGTTCCTCCAGCTGGCGTGTAGTGCAAGGCATTGCTTAACATGTTGATCAGAACCTGGAGCATTCGGTCGGCATCCACCTCGGCTAGTATCGGCGAACCGCCGACATATTGCAGGTCCACCCTTTTTTCATGATACATTGCAGTCGCCAAGGTGATGGCCCTCTCCATAATATAGCCAAGATCCTGCTTGGTTCGGGATAGTTGAAACTCGGGCGATTCCATGTCATGCAGATCCTCGAGCTCCGTTACAAGCTGAATCAATCGATCAATCTCTTCAAGACACGTTTGAAACCGATCTGCGGTCGGCTCCCAGATCCCATCCTCAAGTGCACGGGTGTGACTCTTTAATGTGGTTAACGGCGTTCGCAATTCATGTGCGATATCTTGGGTCATATTCCTGCGCAGCAGCTCCTGCTTCTGTAACTGTACAGCCAGCTCGTTCAGCGAAGAACCAAGTCCCGCGATTTCATCGTACCCTTTGGTAGTCACACGGATGTCCCAATTCCCCCGCGTCATCATCTCAGCCGCTCGTTTCATCTGGACGAGGGGAGCCGATATTCTCTTCGCAACGTATATGCCGATCACGGAAGCAATGGCAATCGATAGGAGACATGTCAATATGATGGATTGCATCTGCGCCTGCTCCAAATGATAATTCAGCTCAGCCATTCCATCATGCACGGATGATTGCTGCTGGAACATGGCGATATGATAATGGTTGGTCACAATATTGATTACGGTAAACACGATCAATATCCCTGCCGTGATACTGATGATGATAGCGGCAAGCCTCAGGTCCAGCCGATGCTTCAAGCCCTATCACCTCCAAAGCGGTATCCGAATCCGTAAACGGTGATGATATATTGGGGCTGCCTAGGGTCGGATTCAATCTTTTGCCTCAGATTCTTGATATGCTGATCAATAATTCGGATGTCGCCGATAAAGTCATAGCCTAACACGCGATCAACCAGTTCTTCGCGCGAGAAATTGCGCTGGGGGTACTTGGCCAACAGAAGCAGCAATTTGTATTCGCTTGGCGTCAAGTTTACAACCTGTCCATGGCAGGTAACTTCGTGTTTCATCGAATGAATGGCCAGCGCGCCTTGGTGATACACAATTACGTCCGCCAGGAGCTTGCTGTCATCTCCTCTTCTCAGAACGGCCTTGACTCTTGCTACAACTTCCCGAGGGTCGAACGGCTTCACGATATAATCATCGGCTCCGATGGCAAACCCGCCAATCCGGCTGCTCTGGGCCACCTTTGCCGTTAACATGATAATGGGTACCGGGCTGAACGTTCGAATCTCCTGGCATATCCGCTCGCCATCCATATCCGGGAGCATGAGGTCCAATATAACAAGATCCACGGATTGCTCTCGCAGGAAATCGAACGCTTCGGCACCGTTGGCCGCTTCCAGCGTCAGATAATGTTCTTTGTTCAGGTAGGATACAAGAACTTCTCGAATATTCGGTTCATCATCCACGATTAATATGGTCTTCATTCCGGTTTCTCCTTATAGTATCCTTCATCAATACAAGTCAACTTTAACATAAGACTCCATTGTAACTGAAACTTGTGAAGATTCGATGAGGATGAACCAAGAAACCCCTAGCCCATGACATTCATAGGTGCAGCTGTTGTCTATAGGTCTGAAGCTCGTCATAACTTGGCCGCTTCGATCCGGGACTTCAAATAAGAGATGCTTTGCGGCACTTCACGTTCATGCAGGCCATGAAGAATCAGCGGTCCACTGAAATGGGAAGCGTGCAGGAGCTTCATGTATGCTTCGTAGTCCAGTTCACCGGTTCCGGCTGCCCTATACTGTAATCCTTCCATAGTCGAATAATCTTTGGCATGGGCTATAATGACATGTTCACTGAGCAGCAACAGCGCTTGTTCAATTACCTCTGTTAAAGGCATCCCTTCGTTCGGGTGAAACAAATTCGCTGCGTCCAGAACTATTTTTAACCGGGGAGAATCCATCGTATCCAGCAGCCTTCTGGCTTTGACCGCATCGCTGATCACATTGGCGGGCTCAGGTTCGACAGCCAGCTCCAGCTCGTACTCGGCAGCGATATTCACTAATTCACGCATGGACGTAAGCAGGTCATCCCATGCTTCTGGTGAATTGTTGTCCGGATGTGCCCTCCACATATTGTCCTTATCCCTTGTGCCGGTACACAGGGTAATGACCGACGTTCCCATCGAATGGCACATGGCTGCCAAGTGGCGAAATCGTCGGATGTCATCCCGCAATCTCTGACGGTCCGGGTGAATCATATTGAAGGTCCCGGATACTGCGGCTATATGTAGATGCCGTTTCTCACATTCTTCTCTTATATACACCGCGGTTTCCAGATCGATCTCGTGCGGCAGTGATGGGAGACCCGCGCAGGAAAGATTGAATTGAATGACACTCAGCCCGGTTGCTTTCACTGCGTCCAAATTCCCCTCCAGTGTTGGCCTCTCAAAAGTCTTGGAGAAAATGCCCAGCCTCATGCTTCATACACCTCCCGTTACGTCAGCCAGCCTCACCGTATCCCCGCTCTCCACCGATCGTGCAATCGCCGCCATGGCACGCATGGCAGCCACTCCATCCTCCAGATTGGCCCCTCTCATGGCAACCTGATTCAAAACCGTATCCGCAAAGCCTTCAACCTGCAGCTTGAAGAAATGGGCATCTTCCCCGAGCGGTCGATGATAACAACCATCCCGTGCCGAGAAGACCTCTACGTCGCTGGATTTAAAAAGCCAAGGATTATAGGTCTTGCCAATAACGCTTCCGTGTTCGCCGTAGATCTGAAAGCCCTCGTGCCAGTCCATCCGCACGGCAACCGTAAGATCCAGATGTCCTACAGCGCCCGAGGCATACTGCACCGTGACAAACCAGTTGTACGCTCCGAACTTCTGCGTGTTCCACGCCGTAACGCTTTCCATCTCTCCGCCTAAAAAACGAGCCGTATCCACCAGATGACTGCCATGCGTCAGCATGAAGTAACGCAGCTTATCCAGCTTCGGATTGCCTTCCGGCTTTAAAGCATTCGGACTATGCTGCACCATCGGCTGCACGTTGTCGGTGACCGTATATCGGTAGGTTGAGTCGCAGTACCATGCTTTCAGCGCCAGCATCTCACCCATTTCTTGATCAATAAACTGCTTGGCATACGCGATGCCGGGGTCAAAGCGCTTCATATTTCCGATTTGGACGATGCATCCGGTAGCCCCGGCCTTCTGCTGCAATTCCTCACACTCTTCGACGCTGACGCCCAGAGGCTTTTCCACTAGGACATGCTTGCCTGCTGCAATGGCTTTAAGGGCAGCTTCCACATGAAATTGATCCGCGATGCCAATGATAACAGCCTCCACATCGGGATCGGCGAGCATTTTATCATAATCGCTGTAGATCTTGGCTGGCCGGTGGATTTCGGCCATGCGGCTCAGCAAATCCTCCGCGACATCGCATATCGCGTATAGCCTGGCATTGCGCGCTCTCCGGCAAGCCTCGAAATGTCCGTACTGCGATATGGGGCCACAGCCAAGAACCCCGATATTTAATTCCATCTTATCCATCATCAAATCAGCACCTCCTGTAATGGATGATTATAAGAAAAACGTCTATCGACGTACTTTCTCAGAAGACAGACCGCGTTTAGAGGATGT
>NZ_QLYT01000047.1:0-77524 GCF_003269305.1 Paenibacillus sp. MDMC362 | reverse complement strand
TTTGAGAAAGCTGCCTAATGAAATAACCATGTCTAACTTTTGGGGGTCACTTCAAAGCCCTGATGTTCAGGGCTTTTTTTAATTTGATCATTTAAATCTAGCAAAACTGGGCAGGTGATGGGGAGAAATGGGATATAGTATAGAATAGTGGGGCATAATAAGCTCATTACATCATGAAGGCAGGGTTATGAAATGATATTTATTTATAATGATTACGGTGGAACCCACACAACCTCGCTGGCAGCCGCGTATCATCTAAATAAATTACCCATGCATCGTCAGCTTACTACAGAAGAGATTCTGGCGGTTGACTATTTTAATAAACTCAATACTTCCGACATGGGCAAACTCGTCTTTCACGGGCTGGATGAGAACGGAAATCCGGTATACACGCTGGGACGGGGCTCATCCAAGGTGGTTATTCCAGCCCTGAAAAATTTGAGCATGATCCTTCAAGACAAATATCAGAACGCAGAGCCGATTGTATATTCCAATACTTCCCCTACCGTTCCATTGGTCATGACGATCGGGGGATTTTTAACCAAAAGATTAAAATTGAGTTTTGTAGGCGATCCGTTATTAATCGCTGGCTCGAGGAAGTGCTGCAGCAACATCCGTGAACTGGTACTACATACCAAACAAACCGCAGCCGCGAGGTCTGGAACAGATTCCGTGATCGTTATGGAGAACAAAAATTTCTCTTCTTCTTAGCCACACGAATCGCTTCATACATATGAGAAGTTAGACCAACAAGGAACTCCATACGCATGATGACATAGGGCGTTTCTTATGAACATGCTTACCGCCGTTTACTTAAAGCGTCTTGGGGTCCGCAATTCCCTGCATCTGAGTGTGAATGAAGATTAAAAGAATGACGTCCGGGTCAATCGATTTTCTGGATGTCGTTTTTTTGTTTGTCCGCGAAACAATTTTCCTGAAAATCAATCGATTTTCAGGTGAGCCGCGTCTTACTTTATGAGTGGATTGATATGGCGGCTAATTTCCCATTACCCAAAGACAGAAGAAAGGGGGACGGTGGGGTGGAGAATACGATGAAGAAAGTCAAGGTGTCGGATTCGAAGGAGATGGAAGAAGACACTTTTTTCAACCATTTATCAAGTGAACAACGGAAATTATACTCCATAGCATTCAGTTATATGAGAAACGAAGCCGATGCGCTGGAAATCGTGCAGGAAGCGTCCTGCAAAGCTTGGATGAAGCGCAAAAAGTTGAAGGATGAGCAGGCGTTTGCCCCTTGGATGATCCGGATCACGATCAACTGCTGCATGGACGAGCTCCGGCGTAAAAAACGCATATTTCCGGTGGAGGCACTGAGGGAAGTGGCTGCCCAGGAAATACAAAGCAATGATCGGATCGATCTTGAGCAGGCAATGGATCGGATGAAGACAAAATATCGGCATGTCGTGATGCTGAAGTATTACCAGGATATGACCACGGCAGAAATCGCAAAAGTGCTCAGAAAACCGGAAGGCACGATTAAAACCTGGCTGCGTGAAGGGCTGAAGCAGCTTCGGAACTACGTGTAAGAATAGGGAGGCTAAAATACATCATGCTGGACAAAGAACAGCTCGTACTTATGAAAGATTCAACCATGTTGAACGAGAAAGCCAATTCCCTCCCGGAGTCTAAGCTGTCTACTGCAGTGCGGGGGGGAATGGAGCGGGGGAGGAAACGCGAAATGAGGCGGATGTACTCTTACGGATTGGGAGCCATGGCAGCAATGACTGCCGCAGCTCTCCTCATGTTCACGGTAAACGGATTTCCATTTACAGGGAAGCATGACCGTCTTGTCCAGACCTCCAGTATCGGCAGCGTCTCTAATCTGGAATCGTTCCCGACTGAACGGATTAAGGATGGCTCGCTGAGGAGCGCTCTTGAACGAGGTCTCATACAACCAATCAACCAGGCCATGGAGAAAAAAGAATATGGCGTCGAGATTTTGGGAGCTGTATCCGACGGCCGGAAGTCCTTTGTTCTCTTTAACGTGTTAAATCATAGTGAGGAGGAGATCATCGTACGGGATTTCACGCTTGAATATGGAGGATACGAAACTCCCTCCGTTGGAGCCATGATAACCAATATGAGCGGAAGCGGACAGATTCCCCCAGGGCAAAATTCATATTATGCTTATTCCACGAATCTTTTGCCAACGGATCCTTATACGAGTAAGGCAAGCATTCATATTACCTTATCCGATACGTCGGATCGAGCCTTGAACTCTAGCAGCAAGAAGTATCTAACCGGTATGGATTTCTCTCTGGAACTCGAACCCAATATGTTCGAAGACGCTGAACGAGCTTATTACCCGGATCGTACATTGAAGGTAGACGGACAACGGATTAACGTTCGTCAGCTGCTGTTTACGCCTCTGAACACCTATGTGGATTTGGAATATGACCACGCCAATGAGAAACAGATTTTCAAATTGCTTAATCCGGTTCTGATCGGAAAAAGCGGGGAGCATACTGAGAAGTTGTATTATCCCCAAGCGATCTTAAAGGATGACGCCAAAGTTACGCTGGTTTACAAGAACAGCCAACTGGATCAGCTGGATACGACCACGTTCAAGACGTTTGGCATCGCGGCTGTGAAAAAGGATGAGATGAACATCATCGTTGATCTGACGAAGAAACAAATCATCGATGCACCGGACGAACGTCTGCGAATGCTCACGTCCGATCAGGAAGCTGGCGCAGGAGAAGTGTATTTTCAGCGCATTCTCGAAGAAGCTCAAGCAGCAGAAAGCTTCGGGATGTGGCTGGAGGACAGCTTCACCGATGCCTCAGGGGCGAAACATAGCAGGCTATCGCCGGAAAGCAGCAGTCACAGCGGACTCCTGACGTCGGTTAAAGAGGATACAATTGAAGACAATACGACCTATAATTTTGGGGAGGACGCGCTTGAGTACCCGCAACCGCTTACGATCAGAGTCAAACAATACTGGATTCCGATTAAGGATAGTCAAGCTATAGACCTGCTCAAGAAATGAACTAATTAAATGCTAAGGATACACGATTGTCCCCTCATGGCAGAAAAGAGATCATGATCCCCAGTGAACTCTTCCTTGTGACTATGGGGGGTATTTGTAATTGTTATGCAAGCGATTCAATGCAAGTTTACCGCACGTTTCCTTCGGTAATAATGGGGGAATAGCATCTGTGAGAGGAAGGATGTTCCCATGCGGTATCGAAGAAGAACCGGCCATTCCGTCAAACACCGCACCAAAGATACCCTATCGGCTAACACATCGATATCAAATCCCGATGCCTTAAGCCCGGATATACAAAGCAATTTAAAGCATATCAGAGCAGCGCTCGGTAACAGCACCGATATCGTGATCAGGGAAATTTCGCTGGATGAAGAGGAGATACACTATATCGCTATCGTTTACACGGACGGCTTGGCGGATCAAAAGATCATCTCGGAATCCATCATGATGGTCGTAGCAGATATTGCGAAATCCCAGGTTAGGGATGATTCGGAACATTCGAGGCCATTCGACGGGCAAAAGATATTAGAGCAAATATCCCTTGTCAATAAAGAGATTCAGTCCATAACCGATTATAAAAAGTTGTTCCATTCCTTATTGTCGGGAGACACCATTTTTCTAGTAGATGGATTGAATCGAGGCATCGCGGCAGGTACAAGGGGATGGAAGGACCGCGGGGTCTCGGAAACATCGGCGGAGAATGTCGTCCGCGGTCCGCGCGAGTCCTTTTCGGAGTCGCTGCGAACGAATACGGCCCTGATTCGCCGGAAAATCAAGGATCCGCATCTGTGGATGGAAACGCAACAGATCGGTCGAGTGACGCAGACGGATGTCGCTATGATGTACATTAACGGCATTGCAAACGATAAGATTGTCGAGGAAGTCCGCACCCGGCTTGGACGAATCGATGTGGACAGTATTTTGGAGAGCGGTTATATCGAGGAGCTGATCCAGGATAAGACGTTAACTCCTTTTCCTACTGTTTATAATACCGAACGTCCGGATGTGGTTGCGTCCGAGCTGCTGGAAGGGAAAATTGCGATTATCGTGGACGGGACACCGTTTGTTTTGATTGTTCCGGCTCTCTTTGTCTCTTTCTTGCATGCTGCGGAAGATTACTACCAGCGCGCGGATATCAGCTCTTTCCTGCGCTTGCTGCGTTACCTGAGCATATTTATTTCTTTGCTTGGACCTTCCCTCTATGTTGCCATAACGACCTTTCATCACGAAATGCTGCCGACAAAGCTCCTGTTCGGGCTGGCTGGGCAGCGTGAGCAGATCCCGTTTCCTGCCTTCGTCGAGGCGGTCCTTATGGAGGTTACCTTCGAGATTCTGCGCGAGGCAGGCGTCCGGCTGCCCAAAAATATCGGATCGGCGATTTCTATCGTAGGCACATTGGTGATTGGGCAAGCCGCCGTTGAAGCGGGGATCATTTCACCCGCCATGGTCATCGTGGTTGCGATCACGGCGATTTCCAGCTTCGTCGTGCCATCCTTTAATATGTCCATTGCTTTTCGGATGCTCCGGTTTCCTTTAATGGCCCTTGCCGGATCCTTTGGCCTCTTCGGCATCTTAGTGGGGATCATCGCTCTAATTCTCCATTTGTGCAGCCTACGCTCGTTCGGAGTCCCGTACATGTCGCCTTTCGCGCCGTTAATTCCCGAAGGGCAAAAAGATACGATATTGCGACTCCCGCATTGGATGATGTTGAGCCGCCCCCGACTGATGAATCAGAACAACCAAAAGCGCAGAAAAAGCACGCCACCCCAAAAATCGCGGGAATAGATTATTGCAGACCAGCAGGAAAGTGAGTGAATTGGATGAAACGGATCTTGGCGTTGATTCTCCTGCATATCGTCTTCACGCTTTTTCTGAGCGGTTGTTGGAACCGCAGGGAATTGAACGAACTGGCCATAGCTGTGGCCGCTGGAGTGGACTGGGTGGACGGCCGCTACCGTTTAACTGTCCAAGTTGCCAACCCCGGGCAGCTCACCGCCAAAAGAAGCGGAGGTCCCCAAGCGCCTGCTACATTGTATACGGCCGAAGGCGACACCATATTTGAAGCGGCCCGTAGGATGACCCAGATAAGTCCGCGAAAAATTTATTTTTCCCATTTGCGGATGTTTCTGATGGATGAGGCGATGGCAAAGGAAGGGGTTGCCAAAGTGCTGGACTTGCTATCCAGGGATCATGAATTTAGACCCGATTTCTACTTGGTCGTGACCAAAGGAGCAACGGCGGAGGAAACTTTGAAAATCATGACGTCCATGGAAACCATCCCTGCCAATAAACTTTACGAATCGCTGCAAATCTCCGAGAAGGTATGGTCACCCAGCATGGCCGTAACGCTGGATGAATTGATCAGTGATATTACCAGCACTGGAAAACACCCCGTGCTTACAGGATTAATAATAACTGGGAATCGGGACATCGGAAAAACGAAGAAGAATGTAGAAAATATTGATACGCCAAGCCAATTGAAATATTCGGGGCTTGCCGTTTTCAAAAGGGACAAGCAGATTGGGTGGTTAACCGAGAAGGATAGCAGAGGGTATCGACTTATTACGGGGCACGTGAAAAGCTCTGTAGACTTCATACCTTGCCTCCGGAACGATGGAAAGGTTATTGTGGAGACGCTTAGGTCCGAAACGAAGCTGAAGGGAAGAATGGTCCAATCCCGTCCTGAAATGGATATCCGAATTAATATGGAGGGAAATATCGGCGCGGTAGAGTGCAGCGGCTTGGATCTGTCTCACCCTGATACCGTAAGAGACCTCGAAGTCCAAATGGAAGAAAGACTAACCCAAAGCTTAAAGGCGGTTATCGCTAAAGTACAAACGGAGCATAAAGTGGACATCTTCGGCTTCGGGGAAGCTTTTCGCCGTGAGCACCCGAAGGCGTGGAAAGGGATGAAGGACGAGTGGGAGGACCGATATTTTCCGAATCTCGAGACCCATATCCAGGTGAATTATAAAATCCGGCGTACAGGAACTACCAACGATTCATTTCTAAATGATATCAAGGAATGAGGCGAATTCATGCTGAACATCACGATCATAGCGGTTTCAGCCGTGATCTTAACCTGGCTGGAGCTGCCAAGGATGCTCCGGGAAAAAGAATACAGGGAAATCTGGGGGTTCGCGGCATTCATGATCATTGGCATGGGAATCAGCGTGGCTCAAACGGTCATGAACGATATCCCCACTCCCTTGGCTATGATCACGGTCGTATACAAGCCGCTCAGTGATTGGCTAACTGCCATCGGTTTGATCCAATAAGAAAAGGAGCGGGAAAGATGCCCGTAGTTAAAATTTCACTGCGTCAGGTCAGCATATTAACTGCCTTGTATACGATCGGAAGCGCGATTCTTATCGTTCCTTCGGGTATGGCTTCCATTGCTAAGCAAGATGCATGGATCGCCAGTTTGGTCGGTACCGGCCTTGGATTCATCATTCTGACGCTGCAGCTGCAATTGTTCAAAAAATACCCCGAAATGAATTTAATGCAGTTGACCGAGAAGCTTTTTGGAAAATGGATCGGCAAAACGATAAACGTTCTCTTCCTGCTTACGTTGTTTCTAGGCGGGCCCGCTACGGTGTTACACGAAATCGGTATTTTCATGACGATACAGATGCTGCCGGAAACCCCGATTCAAGCGATCATCTTCCTGTTTGGGGCCCTTGTTGTGCTAGGGGTGCGTTTAGGCCTCGAAGTGCTGGCTCGTTCAGCGGAAATGCTCTTCCCTTGGTTTCTTCTTCTGTTTCTATCCATGAGTATATTATTATTGTCCGAGATTAAATGGGAGAATGCTACGCCGATTTTCGAATCGGGGATTAACCCCCTCTTTCCAGCCGCGGTCACTTTCGTTAGCATTGCTTTTCTACCGCATATTGTGTTGATGATCATCTATCCGGGGGCTGTCAACCGCCCGGCCGAGGTCTACAAGGCCGTTTATATCGGGAGTCTATTCGGTGCGGTGGTGCTGTTTACGATTATTGCCTTATCGATTTTGGTCCTAGGTCCGGATATAACAGGAAGGAACCTATATCCAAGTTATATGCTGGCCAAAAAAATCAATATCGGCAATTTCCTTCAGCGTATTGAGGCGGTCATGGCGGTGATGTGGTTTATCACTTTGTTTTATCGTATTTCCTTGTATTTTTATGCTATTTCGATTGGCGTAAGCCAAATATTCAATATTAAAAACTATCAGCCTCTGGTTGTTCCGCTTGGTTGGATTCTGGCAGCCGTTTCCGTCTTCGTTTATCCCAATGTTCCATACAAGTTGGTATGGGACAACAAGACCTGGATTCCGTATACGATTACCATCGGATTTATACTCCCGCTGTTGTTGTTCGGCATGCACGGATTGCGTAAAATAGGATCCAAAAAAACAAAAAAGTCCTCGAAATCCGTCTAAACTTTGGAGGACAAAGTGGGTTGTTAGATAATCCACAGAAATCGCTATTGAAATGGATACAGCTTGGATTGTGGAACCCGTCTACTTGTAGACGGTTTTTTATGTTGAGCCGGCAGGTAAGGGGAGATTACCGCTTGTGCACTAATAGATGAAGTCACTTTGACTTCATTAAAGGAATAACGGCGATTGCGATTTATGCCAAATTTTTAGGTTTGTCACCGATCAAGCCCAACAAGAACATTTGAGAATAAGCGTAGCCTTTATATGTCTTGGATAAACACGAAGGAATCGTAAGGTCGAGATCCATATAGGTCGTCAAGATCAACTGCGTAAACTCCTTCTGGTTCGTCAAGGAATGCTCCTGCAATTGTTTAGCGAATTCCTTGCTGACATGTTCCCTTCCTCCCAATGCTTGCTGCAATTGGTATCCTGCCAAATATAACTCGGCAGCAGAATCTTCATCCGTTCTCCGATGCTCCGCTACATAGTTGCCAATCCAGTCGCGAACAAGAGTAGAAGGGTCCGTATTGTTGTCCTTCGCTATCTCTTGAAAGCTCTCCTTAAGTTCTTTGGTTAGACGGATGTGCAGATTTGTATCCATTGTCAAAAGCCTCCTTAACGTGTTGTAGATCTATTGTACTCATTTTGTGAACACAATGTCAACACAAAACACTTGCATATTAAACAAGACTCCTGGCGGATGCCTTCACTTCCTATCCATGATCTGATGCCGACTGAAACCCCGCGTACCTGGCAGTCGTATATGATACTTGTCAGCTCTGACATCGTTAAAGGGGGGAGGAGATCAATCCGTGGACAAGCAACGTAAAAAATCCGAAGATACCCGCTTTGATCGGTTCTGGTTTCGGATTATGGAAGCGATCGGATGGATCATCCTGCTCGGATCGCTATTAATGTATTGGGATTCTGCCAGGCTCACAGCCATTATAAACAAAGCTCAGCCGGTCCATCGGTTGACATTCGAAATGACTGGCTATGTACGTCTCGAAGGTCAGGCTGGAGGAGAAGCGGTATATACGGATGAAGGCAAGCTTCAAGATCGTTATGCTCTGCTCCAGAAAGAACCGTTCCGCTGGGAATGCGGCAAGGGCGGTTGCGATTACAAGCTGGATGATAACGGAAGCCACCAATCATGGGGAAGTTCAGAGTTAAACGGAGTAACGGTTGAGGCGGAACGGTTCAGGTTTTACACAGACTGGCTTCCGCTGAATTTTGCGACGGTTGACCCGAAACATATACCCTTGATTTACCAAGGAAATTCCTCACGACCGCTGCTGATGGAAAGTCCCAAGGGCACGGCTTACGGGTATTATGCCGTCTCCCCTGGAGATTGGGTTACGGTAATTGGCCGGGCTAGCACAGGTCAGCTGGAAGCCTTCACCTTACCGGGGGACGATACGAAACATCCTGTTCTGCTGATCGGTACGAGTGTTGAACAGATGTTGTCGGAAGAGAAAGGAGTCCAGACCGTGTATTTGATCATTTCTTGTATCGTCGCATTGTTGCTGCTCCCTAAAATGATCGGAAGAACCAGGCGAATCGGTGAATGGTTAAAGACTGGAAAAGCGAGGTAGCTTGATCTGCATACAGAAGCGAGGATTATGGCTGCGGAGAAGCCCGCGGCTCTTGATTACCACTCGGCGATATTGTCGAGAACGAAGGAGAAAACCGCTTTTATTCAGATGGTTGTGGATGCGGCCCGAAGTGAGCTGGGCCTTCCGCTGCAGAATGTGTGGGAAGATTAAGATTAAAAACAGCGCGACCAGCGCTATCAAGGTATACGCTGGTCACATGAAATTTAATGGGGATAAGCCGTATCAAATTCGACGCCGCACGGACCGCCATTCGAATTGACGTCCAGATTGACTTCCGTGCCGTCCTCCCGGAATAATGGCCGATAGAAGGCACCGATCTTGGCAGCCGAGGCGTTGGCGTAGTGGCAGATGAAGGCTCGGCGAAACCGGTTGGATTTGTTACGGTAGGAGCCGTGGATCAGGTTGCCGTTAAAGAACAGCACATCGCCTCTGTCCATGATCGCCGGGAGGGCCTTGCTGTCCTTGGGCGGCTTTACGAAATGGGTGGTGAACGACTCGTTCGAATCGGCTTCCTCCGGGCACACCAAAGCATAATCACTTGTTTTCGGAACGACGAGCAATCCGCCGTTCTCTTCATTAGACGCATCGATTGCGGTCCACGCCGCGATACAGTTCCCCGGCTCGACCTGCAAGTAAAAGTTGTCCTGATGCAGCGCTTGACCTCGGGAACCCGGGGGTTTGTAATAGAACATGCTTTGAGCCGCGAGTGCCGGCTCACCATACAAGTCGGCCAGTACATCCATAACAGGCTTGTGCAGCATATATTTCATCGCGGTCGGATGAAAGCGGTGCGGATGCATCACACGGGGATAACGCTTCAGCGGTTCGACAACTTCCTCGTCCAACACCGGCTCAAAGTGGCCAGGAACGATAGAATGACTGATCTCCTCAAACGTTGCTTCGATTTCCGACACCTCTTCCTGGCGGAAGAGCCCTTTTACGATTAAATAACCTTCCGTTTCGAACAATTGCAACTGCTCTTGAGTT
This sequence comes from Paenibacillus sp. MDMC362, assembly GCF_003269305.1. NCBI lineage: Bacteria > Bacillati > Bacillota > Bacilli > Caryophanales > Paenibacillaceae > Paenibacillus > Paenibacillus sp. MDMC362. The sequence goes on along the minus strand of NZ_QLYT01000047.1, from coordinate 67,491 downwards.
AATACCCTTGTCTGCTTTTGCATGGGAATGCCTCCTGTACGTTTATTGTTTTTTCTATTGACAATAGAATATCGCCTGCTTAACTTGAGAGGAAGTCAGTTTTCTGCTTATTAATACCGGGATTCTGCTATTCTGTTATTACAGGTACAAAAGGAGGAGAGGTTCATGCGAAGGTCGGCGGGCAGGCACGTGAAACCTTTAGAAAGTACCGGCACCATATTCGGCGACCATTTCGATCAGGACGATGCTTATCGCTTACGTCGTCCTCATGGAATGAAGGACTGGCTGCTTGTTTATACGCTGCATGGAGAGGGCTATGTCCGGACGCCTGCCGGAGAGAAACGCTGCGGGCCCGGGCAGCTTGGCCTACTGCGCGCCAATATCGCGCATGAATACGGAACTGTGCAGGGGAAACGCTGGAACTTCCTGTGGATTCATTATCCCGGACTTCCGGAAAACAGGATGCTGCGTCATGAGGAGTTTCTGGTCGAAACGCTGCCCGATGAACGTGTCCGTGGGCGAGTCGAGCAAGCATTTCGGAATGTACTTCAAGATTCGCTGGATCGTTTGGACCTATGGGAGGCGCTGTGTGAGAATTCGTTGCGTGAAATTTTGCTCCTGCTTGCGCAGCGGATGAACAAAAGACTCGATCCCAGAGTCGAGCAGACTCTTGGTTTGCTGTCCCGATCGTTAAAAGAAGATATTCGAATTGACGCGATATCGCGAGAGATCGGAATATCGGGGTCAAGGCTGGCCCACTTGTTCAAGCAAGAAACGGGGTACACCATCGTAGAACATTTGAATCAAATGAGGGTTCGCCATGCCGCCTTATTGATGACCCATTCCGGCCGTACGGCGAACGAAGCCGCGCAGGATGTCGGGTTTAACAGTTATAACCATTTTGCCGATCAGTTTCGCAAACAGTACGGGGTTTCACCGAGGCAGTACCGCCAGGCGTGTAAGCCTACATGAAGGCTGCCAGGCTTACGTTATCCATGAATCATACCAATAGAAGCTGCCTGCAAGAGCGCTGTGTAGAATCCCGCTGTACAACCTCCATGATGAGATGTTAACTTATAAGGATGTCCCTAATATAGAAAGAAGGTATTAAGTTGGCACGATCCTTATACGTTTCACTCATCCTCCTAAGTCTCATATGGGGAGGTTCGTTTTTTTTCGTCAAAAATTTGCTCCATGATTTCGGCCCGTGGGGGATCGCCTTTCTGCGATCAACCTTCGGATTTCTCTTCATCACAGTCGTTATGCTCATCATGCGAAAGCCGTTTGCCCTGCGGCAAATCCGCTGGCTGCCAACCATCGTGATCGCGATGATCAATATGGCTCTGCCATGGACCTTAATCGGGTTTAGTGAGACCAGGATGGCCAGCAGCATGGCTTCGGTATTGAATGCAACGACGCCGATCTGGACCATGCTCGTCGGGTTATTGTTCTTCGGCTCCGTGTTTAGAAGGATTCAATGGATGGGCATGGGCGTCGCGCTTGTCGGACTGATCATTCTGCTCGGCATTCGACCAGGATCATTTATTACCGTCGATTTCATTGGGTTTGCGGCGATGATAGCTGCTACTTTGTGTTATGCTGTCGGTTCGCAGTTATCCAAACGCTTATTGGGCGGACTGAGTATGTATCAGTTAACGTTCGCGACATTGCTAGGGGCAATGGCAGGGAGTGGAGTAATCGCTCTTACAACGGAAAAGGTTGAGCTTGCCAAGATCGCGGAGCCTGCCAATATAGGTTCTCTTGTTGGCCTGGGCATCTTCGGCTCTGGTGTGGCCTATATTCTGTTCAATTATATGGTCTTGAAAGGAAGCCCCGAGTTCGCGACATCCGTCACTTATCTCGTTCCTGCAACGGCGATGATCTGGGGATATACACTGCTGGATGAACCGATTGGATGGAGCCTGATCATCGGCTTAGTTCTCATTTTATCCGGGGTGTTTATCACCAATCGCGGCGGACGAACACAAATAGAAAGAGTTGCTGTTGTACCTAAGTAACATTGAATAGCACCAAGAAGGACTGCTAAAGCTTTATATGAAGCAATCAAGTCATTAGGGGATTTCGACATAAACGAAAATAAAGAATTTCCTAAAGAGCTTCCTGAAGAAGGAAGGATGCCGATTGTGAATATGTATTTATACTTTGCTCCGCGCCGCTTAAATTGCGGCTTTTTTTATTGTTAACCATCGGGTTTAGTTATTTTTCTATTGGGTTCTAAGCTTGAAATTTTCGATGAAGATTTTGCGATTATTCTACCACTTTTGCAAAATCCACTTTGACCCATAACGAGATAAATGTAAGAAAGCAAAATAAATATCGATTGACACCATCTTGCAATTTGCCTAATATACGGGCCAGACGACCCGGGTCCAAGTTCTGGATTCTACTTAACAAGGGCTTGTCAATGCATCGAATAAGGAGGATCTGTATACAAAAAACGAAACTAACGCCCGTTCGCTAGCCGCATGGATGCGCAGTGGTATTTCGGGAAGACAACGATTGATTCTAAGGAGGTTATTTATGAGATTTAGAAAGGGTGGCAAGTTCCAGGTCTTGATGCTTGCAATTTGTTTTATATTGGCATGCTCGGGAGGTAGCGGTGTCGCTGCTTCCGGGGAGAGCAGGCTGGCCCAAAAAACATATGGAGCACCGGAAGAAATTCTGGTTCCTAACAACTATACGGTGGCCGTGTTCAACGGTACCACTGGCAAGGAAGAGGGCCGCAACGTGCTTTACGCGACCAGTAAAGGAAAGCCGGGGCATCTTAACGTCATTGATCTGGAGGATTATAAACTGCTGCGGAGCATTCCGATCGGACCCTCCGAAAGCTCATGGGCACATACTACGGCACCGGACGGAACATTGTTCCTTGCGGCTGACGGTGGCGGAGCAAGGCTGTGGAGTTACTCACCGGTTACTCATGTCCCTGTGCAAGTGGCACAGTTCGACGGCCAGTCGGTTCCGAACAGCATCACCACGGATGAACAGGGCCGGGTGTATGTCGGAACCTATCCCGGCGGCAAAGTGTATCAGTATGACCCGGCTACAAAGCAAACTAAAGATTATGGCCGTGTCATCGGGTTGCTTGACCAGGAATATGTGCGCTCCATTGCTTATCAAGGCGGCTATATATATGCAGGTACCGCCCATAAGCAGATCGTACGCGTGAATCTAGCGACAGGTGAGAAAACGAATATCGCTGCTTCCCTGCCGGTTAAAGAAGACACCGTGTATGACCTGAGCACGATTGATAACCGTTATTTGTTTGCCAGATATACGGACGGAAGCGGCATTCCTGGAGAGGCGTTTATCTACGATACGCAGACGGAAAGCTGGCTGGATGTTGTGCTGGAGAACGTAACGGGGCTGCACGCAACGGACTCGCTTGACGGAAAGCTGTATTATATGTCCGACAAGAAGCTGAAAACGTTTAATCTTGCCACGCATGAGGTCGAGTTAACCGGAATGGAGTACAACAGCGGATTTCGGGGAGCAGATTGGGTTGAATTTCCCCATAATCCGGAATACCCGGGCAAAAATCTGGTAACCGTCCGCTATGACGGCGGCGTTACGATCATGAATATCGAAACGAAGCAAGTGCACCTGTTGCCGCCTGTTATTCCGGGTCTGCCCGGCGTTGTCAACCGGTTAAAAAGCGTATCCGATACGGAGCTGATCACCACCGGCTCGCAGGCGCGTTCCTCGCTCGTCGATCTGACGAATAACACCGCAACGCCGTTCAGCATCGGCCAAGCCGACAGCGTTCATGCCGTGGGCAATAAAGTCTATATGGGCGTGTATCCGGAGGGCGGACTGTACGAGTTCGATTTATCGACGGAGCCCGGAATGAACAATCCGAAGCGACTGGCCGTACTGGGCAACGATCAGGAGAGGCTGGTGGATATCTCCAGTTCCAAAGGCAAGCTGTACATTTCGACGATTTCCGGTTACGGAACCTTGGGCGGCTCACTGACCGTTTATGATACCGTCACTGGAGAGATCAACGTTCATCGCAACGTCGTCCAGAATCAGAGCGTGCTCAGCACGACGGTTCATGACGGCAAGGTGTTCGGCTCCACGACGATTCGGGGCGGACTAGGCTCCGAGCCGACCGAGGCGGAAGCGAAGATTTTTGTCTGGGATGAGGAGACACAGCAAAAAATCGCCGAGTTTCCGCTACGGGTTCCCGGTCTGGATAAGCCGATATTCATCGGTGATCTTTCCGCCGGTCCGGACGGTTTGATCTGGGGGGTATCCTATGAGTATATTTTTGCGATCGATCCCGATACGTATGAAGTCGTGAAGAGTAAAAAAGTGTATCCAAGCTTGAATTTCAGCCAATGGGCGCATCACCCGCTGCGCTGGTCGGAGGATGGACTGCTCTATGTGCTGTTTAACAACAAACTGACGGTCATTGACCCTGAAACGCTGGAACATCGGACATTGGCCGACACCTCCCGATTCGATCTACATGCGGACGGGAATCTCTATTTCACGGACATGCAAACCAATACGATCCTGTATCGGATGGAAGTTGACGGTGAGGTCGTGGAAGAACCGCCGCATACGGCTGTTCCGGTTACCAATCCGGGCTTCGAAGAGGAATTAAAGGGATGGAGTCCATTATTCACTCCAGGCAACGGGTATCGCTATGATCGCAGCACGGAACGCAGTTTCACGGGAACGCACAGCCTGAAGATTACGGACACGCTGAGAACGGCGTCCGTTGCCGTTCAGAGTGATCCGATTCCCGTCATTCCGGGAGAGGAATATACGGCAGGCATGAATCTTTATATTAAATCCGGTCAGCCTGGCTTTATGTTCCGATTCTTTGATAGCAATAACGCGACCATCTCCACCTTGGAAACCCATTTGGATGAATCGCGATTGGCCCAATGGCAGAAAGTGACGCTAAGAGGGAAGGCTCCGGCTAATGCAGCTTACGCAAAACTGATTGCGGTAACCTCCAGATACAATGTGGCAACAGCCTATTATGACGATTTCTTTGTAACGGTAAAAGACAGTGTGCCGCCCGTCTCCACGGCTAGTCTATCGCCTTCTCCCAACGAGAACGGCTGGGTGAATGCCGATGTGTCGTTGTCCATCTCTGCCGACCGTGCCTATTCGATCGAATACTTCGCAGAAGGGGCACAGCCAATAGAGAAGACTACAATAAAAGGGAATACGGCCCAGCTTGAAATCACGAAGGAAGGCGTCACGACGGTCACCTATTCCGCCACTAACTTCTCTGGCGTGCCTGAGGTTCCGGGGACGCTGAAGGTGCAGATCGACAAGACGGCGCCCGTCGTTGAATTTACCGGTGAGCATACGTATACAGTAACCGACTCTGTATACGTTTCGTGCAGTACCGTCGACAGTCTGTCTGGGTTAGCTGACAATCCTTGTTCTCATGCACTGATTGAACGTCCTGCTTATTTCTTCGAGCCGGGATCCCACGATATATCCGTCACGGCAATCGATCTGGCGGGAAACAAAACGGAAGCGGTCTTTAATTTCGAGGTGATTGTAACGTATGACAGCTTGTCCGCGCTTGCAGCGCATTTCGCCGCGAGCAATCCAGGACTCGCACAATCGCTGTCAAGTAAACTCCTCCAGGCCAAAGAGGCCGAGAATAGAGGTAACACCTCTGCCAAGGAAGGCATAATGAACGCCTTTTCCAATCAAGTTAGCGCACAATCCGGCAAAATATTGACGGGTGAACAAGCAGAAATACTTGCCAAACTGGCACGTTACCTGTAAGTAGACGAAAGCGTCAGCCATTTTAAAAACACGACACTTTTCTTCCATATCGTCGTAACGTCGTCCAAATAGTAGGAACAGCCGCGTGAATTACGCGGCTTTTTTTGTTGTCAACCAAACGCATGGAATGGATTGTTTCTCATCATTAAGAATGGCTGTCCCGTCGAAATTTGTCATAACAAAAGTGCAATTTATACTTCTAAAGTAGCAATTTTTCGATGTCATATTGACTGGAAATTGAATGCTAACTAGAATGTGTTATAACAAATAATCAATATATTTAAAATTGTCAATACAAGTTAAGTTGCGAGAAGGAGGTGATGCATTGCCAACGGAAGCCGATATTAGTCGTCCACCGTGGCTAATATTTACTTGCGCAATTTGATCGAGAAAAAGGAGGTCATGACAAAGCATGGACGCCCGATTAAACTCGGCATCCCCACAGCCCGCTCCGAAGTCCAACAAATGGACGCATGTTAAACGGCAGCTTAAGCGAAATATCGGGTTGTATATCATTATCTCGCCGGCGGTGCTTTATTTTTTGATCTGGCATTATTGGCCGATGTACGGCGTTCAGATCGCGTTCAAGGATTTTATGCCTGGCCTTGGCATTTGGAACAGTCCATGGGTCGGGTTCGAACACTTCGAGCGGTTATTTGACGCTTATTATTTTTGGACGATTCTGAAGAATACCATCGGGATCAGTTTATACGGTCTGTTGGTTGGCATTCCCGCTCCGATCCTGCTGGCGCTTTTGTTCAACGAGATTCGAAATCGTAAATTCCGCTCATTCGCCCAGAGCATCTCCTACGCACCGCACTTCATTTCGGTTGTGGTCGCAGTCGGTATTCTGTTCTTCTTTATCTCGCCGACGAATGGCGTCATCAACTCCATCCTTGTTTCCTTGGGGAGGGAACCGGTCGATTATCTGGCAGAACCATCGAAATTCTGGCATCTGTACGTCTGGTCGGGCGTATGGCAAGGAGTTGGCTGGTCTTCGCTCATCTACAGCGCTGCCATCTCGGGCATCTCGCCTGACCTGTACGAGGCGGCTTATATGGACGGGGCCAGCAAATTTCGGCGAATTTGGCATATCACGATTCCCGGTATCGTTCCGACCATCGTGATCCTGTCCATCTTGAGCGCCGGCGGCATCATGAGTGTCGGCTTCGAGAAAATTCTGTTGATGCAAAATGCGATGAACCTGGAAACCTCCGAGGTGATCTCCACTTACATGTACAAGAGCGGACTGCTTAACACCCAGTACAGCTTTTCGGCGGCAGTCGGCCTGTTCAACAATGTGATCAATTTTATCATCCTGATTATCGTCAATGCGGTTGCACGCAAAGCGGGAGAGACCAGCTTATGGTAGAGGTCGTCGATGCAGGATTAAGGAGGGAATGTAAGAAGTGCTGCTGAACATCAAACGAACGCCTGGAGAAAAGCTGGCCGATATCATCATTCTAGTGCTGTCCATTCTGGTAATCATCGTCATTTTGTACCCGCTTCTCTTTGTTTTGTTTGCTTCATTTTCCGATCCGCGCCAAATTTGGGACAAGCCGCTGCTGCTGTTCCCGGCAGGCTTCAATCTCGACAGTTATGCCAAAGTGTTTGAGAACAGCGAGATCTGGAGAGGGTATGCCAATACGCTTCTGTACGCATTCATAGGGACGGCGATCAATATAATGATGACGGTATTTGGCGCTTATCCGCTCTCCAGAAAGCGCTTTTACGGCAAGGGACTGTTTACGCTGATGTTTGCTTTCACCATGTTTTTCGGCGGCGGGCTGATCCCTCTTTATTTGGTAAACAAGGAACTAGGACTTCTGAACACGATGTGGGCCTTGGTACTGCCTGGTGCGATCAGCGCCTACAACATGATTATTATGCGAACCTACTTCCAGACCCGGATTCCTGTGGAGCTCGAAGAGAGCGCCTACGTCGACGGCTGCAATGATTTTCATATGCTGTTTCGAATCGTGCTGCCTTTGTCGATGCCGATTATTGCCGTAATGATCCTGTTCTACGGGGTCGGCCATTGGAACTCATATTTTGACGCTATGATTTATTTGACGGATCGTAGTAAATTTCCGCTGCAGCTGATTTTAAGAGAAATACTGGTTCAGAACGACTTCAAGGAAATGGCCGGAATTTCGGTCGGTGCCGAATATGCGGATCAGATGATGGTCAAGGAAGGCTTGAAATATGCGATCGTCGTATTATCCGCGCTGCCGCTGCTCCTGTTGTATCCGCTGCTGTCGCGTTTCTTTGAGAAAGGCATCATGGTGGGAGCCATCAAAGGGTAAGCCGATATAGAGAGCGGTCTTTACCGCTTGGAACTCATAATCATGAAAAGAGGGGATATGGATATGAGAAAAGGAATGAAACTTCTGCTTGCCTTGACGATGTCATTTTCGTTGACGCTTTCCGCCTGCGGCGGTTCAGGGGGTAAGGCGGAGCCGGAACCGGCCGGAACGGAAGGAGATCCCGGGAACATCAAGCTAAGGATCGTCAAGCGCGGGTATACCGATGTGCATCCTCCGGCCGATCAATTATGGATGTGGCAAAAATACGAAGAAATGTCCGGCATTCAAGTCGAATTTGAGGAGCTGGCGGGTTCCGCCGTCAACGAACGAAAAAATGTCATGCTTGGCTCCAACGACCTGCCGGATGCGTTCTATCGCATTGCTTTCGGCACCGACGAGCTGATGAAATACGGCAAACAAGGTTTATTCGTTCCGCTCGAGGACCTGATTGAGCAGCATGCTCCGAATTTGAACAAACTCCTGAAGGACAATCCGGACATTAAGGGAGCCATCACGATGTCGGACGGGCATATTTATGCCTTGCCTTACGTCGATTTCTCTAAAGCGTTCAATTCCGTTCGCTTGTATATCAATAAGGATTGGCTCGATGAAGCAGGGCTTGAAGTGCCCAAGACGACAGAGGAGTTCCGTCAAGCGCTCATGAAGGTTCGGGAGAAGGACAGCTCCCGTCTCGGGTGGGTGCTTGAATCGCAGTACTGGACTTTCCTGGAGAGTTTCCTGGCTGGCAGCTTCGGTATGGGGGAAGGCGGTGCCAAGGCATTCGGTCAATATCTATATAAGGACGCGGACGGACAGGTTAAGACTACGTTTAATGATCCGAAGTACAGAGAGCTGCTCCAATACATGAGCGATTTGTACAAGGACGGGTCACTGGCCCAGCAAAATTTTACGACAGGCTATGATTATGCGAAGTGGTCTACGGACGGCTCCAACAATTTGATCGGTTCGTTTGTATGGGAAGGACCGGGATATATCGGTAAGGATGCATCCGAGAACTATGTGGGCATTCATGCCCTCGAGGGGCCGAACGGGGATAAAGTCGCCGGGGTGCTGGGGCCGCCGGCCAAAGGGATATTCGGATTCGTCATCACCAACAAAAACAAATATCCGGTTGAAACCATCAAGTGGATCGATTATTTCTATGGGGAGGAAGGGATTAACTTTGCCACCTTTGGACTTGAGGGCGAAACCTATGATATGGTTGACGGCAAACCGAAATACAAGGACGAGATTCTAAATTACAAGGGCGGCGTGCAACTGGGCGCTTTCCAATATGTTGATAATGTGTATGGTGCTTATTATCCATATGTTGAGCCAGACGACGATATGCGGATGGCGGCGCGTGGGACGACGGTATCCGACGAGATTAAGGCGGATCCGGCTGAGCTGGATCAGTTGGCGCCCCAAGAGCTTTGGCCAGATTTTGTTCCTACGGATGAGGAAGCCAATCAAACGAGCGCGATCCTGACCGATATCAATAAATACATTGAGGAGATGCGGGTGAAGTTTGTGACGGGGAAAGCCGGCCTGGACACGGACTGGGATAATTACGTAAAGACTCTGGACAAAATGGGAGCCCAGAGCTACTTGGATATCAAACGAGCGCAGTATGAACGTTATACAAATGTAAAGTAATCGAAATGACTCGAAGTAAGAAGATAGGAGCGGTTTACATGCCAATGATGCAAACGCTATAATTTTAGTACGACAAGATTTACACTGGAAAATAGATATAGATGGGATGAGAACCAAGTTGACCAAAGACAATAAACCACCGCTGTATCGTGTGATGATGGATGAGCTGAAATCACAAATTTCATCAGGCCACTATGCTCCTGAAGCCCAGCTTCCTACGGAGGCCGAGCTAAGCTCCACCTTCGGCGTGAGCCGTATTACAACAAGAAGAGCGCTTGAGGAGCTGGAGCGGGACGGGTTTATCTACCGTGTCAAGGGAAGCGGCAGCTTTGTTAAACCCCGGCAACGTGGGCAGGAGCAGCGGTCGGTTGGAATGGATAGAATGATATCGCTGATCCTGCCTTCCGAAGACGATCGCGGCACGATGGGATATATTCGCGGAGCTTCGGACTGGCTCAACGCGAACGGTTACTATTTGAGCATTCACCAAAGCGACTACGATTCCCAGAAAGAACGCGATCTGCTGGAAATGCTGACCCGAAAGGGCATTGCGGCCATTATATTGTATCCGCGGAACGATCAGACGAATTACGACATTCTGCATCGACTTTGCCTTGAGGATTATCCGATCGTGACGATCGATAAATATTTTGACAGTCTGCCGCTTGGGGCGGTGGTTTCTGACAATTTCAGTGGATCCTATCAAGCCGTATCCAGGCTGATTGAGCTCGGTCATCGAAAGATCGCGTTTCTTACAGCAGTCAGCATTGAATCAACCTCTTCGGTGCGTAACCGGTATTTCGGATACTGCCAAGCGCTGAAGGACCATGGACTTCCCGTGGATAGCCGTTATATCAGGCTGAATATGAAGGATTATCGGGAGAAGGTTGGCTTTGAACGATTTTATAATGAGCTGCTGGACTCTTACCGGACGGAAGGGGTAACGGCTGTTCAGACGGAGAATGATCTGATCGCCGCCAACCTGCTGAACCGCTGTTTGGAACGAGGGATCCGTATTCCGGAGGATATTTCGATCATAGGCTTTGATAATAATCCTGTCACAGAGCATGTCATGATTCCGCTGACCACCGTTGAGCAGAATTTTTACGAGATTGGACGCCAAGCTGCCGAACATGTTGTAAACTGGCTTGAGAGAGGGAAACAGACACCGGACCGGACACTGATCCCCGTCAAGCTGGTGGAGCGTGATACAACCGCAGCAGCTCCGAGAGGGAAAGTCACGGAGTAGATAGGATAGAAAGGATGATATGAAGGCTGATTGCCGGGCAGGGCTTTTTCCTGTTGCAATCAGCCTTTTTATTAGGTATGTAAAAGTTGAGTATAAAAATTCTCTACTTACTCAAACACTCCGTAAGGATGGTACATTATTTAGAGGCACGGAGGAGGTGAACAACATGTGTACCATTCATATGCTGGTGGGGATACCCGGCAGCGGAAAAAGCTATTATGCCAAACAATTATGCAAAAGCGAGCGGGCCGTCATGGTTGCGACGGACTCGATCCGTGAAAGATTGTTCGGCAGCGAATCCAAACAGAAAAATACGTATCTGGTATTTGATGCAGCTTTCGCCGAGATCGAACAGGCGCTTGCGTCCGGACGAAATGTCGTTTTTGATGCCACCAATGTCAGCCGGGAGCGGAGACAGAAGTTCCTGAAGCGATTTGGCGATCGATCGGTGGAATGCCATATCTGCACAACCCCTTATGAAGTGGCTCTGGAAAGAGTTAAGGGACGCAAACGCCGGCTCGACGAGAAGATCATGACGAAATATGCCAAGAACCTTGAATTTCCTGTCATGAGAGAAGGATTCAGAGATCTGCATCTCGTTCATGAGCACGGCGAAACGCAGCTTACAAGAGAAGAACTGGAAGTGCTGTTAACACGCAGACCGGGTCATGATGAGTTATTTCACTACTTGTCCCAATCTCCCTATTTCAATGTGATGCTGGGATATGATCAGGAGAATCCGCATCATTCCAAAACGTTGTCGGAGCACACGTATGCCGTGCTGGAATATATCCATGCTCTCTATGAAGGTGAGCATCTGCTGGCTATTCAGATAGCAGCACTGTTCCATGACGCGGGCAAGCCGTTCTGCAAAGTATGGAAGCAAGCCAGAGGGTACTATTCCTATTATGGGCACGAGCACGTATCGGCAAGCATTGCCTGCCATACATTGAAGGACCTTGGATATGATGATGCATTCATTCAGCACGTCGTTCAACTTGTGAGCTTTCATATGGAAATTTTGCATGGAGGGGATGCAGGAGCATCCAAAATCTATCATTTGTTAGGCGAAGATAGGCTGGCAGAGCTGTATTTCTTCGCGGAAGCCGATACCTTCGGCAAATAAGGAGGTGAACTACGATGAAAATAAAGTATCCCAAAACGATGCATTTGCCTTGGTCCAGAGGATATACGGATGACGATAAGATTTTACGAAACACGGACCATTTTACGGGACAGGAGGTCGTCATTACCGAGAAAATGGACGGGGAGAACACCACGATGTACCCCGGTTTCATTCATGCGAGGTCGCTGGACAGCAAGGATCATCCTTCCCGTCATTATGTGAAGACGCTGCACGGGGGCATCAAGTATATGATTCCGGATGGTTATCGTCTCTGCGGGGAAAACGTATATGCCAAGCATTCGCTTTTGTATTCGGCGCTGCCGTCCTACTTCATGCTGTTCTCCGTGTGGAATGAGTTGAATGTGTGCCTGTCATGGGATGAGACGGAGGAATGGGCGGAACGTCTGGGGCTGGTTACGGTTCCTGTCTTATACCGGGGAATCTGGGACGAGGATGCTGCCAAAGCGTGTTATACAAAGCAATCTTGCTGTGGCGGGGAACAGGAAGGTTATGTGGTTCGGCTGGCTTCCGCATTTGCATATGACGACTTTAAGCGCAGCGTTGTCAAGTTCGTTCGCAAGAATCACGTACAAACCGATGAGCATTGGCTAAGCAAACCGATCGAACCGAATCAATTGGCAACTGCGGAATAGACGATGGGTGAGTGTAATAAACATTAAGTTTTAGAAAATGAGGTGCTGATCATGTAATTCCAGATTGCTTTTTATATGAGATAATGTAAATAGATAAAGACAGGAGCTGCCGCTTAAATCGGGGCTTTTTTTATTGTTGTTTGTACATAGGCTTACCACATTTTGTTAGTTCAAGTATAATGAACCTATACACAAGGATCAGAATGCAGACCATCATTATTTCATGATAGGAGTGTAAAGATGAATATGAAGATGTTTCGAGTTTCTGCTCCTTCAGCGATCAGATTGATGATATCGATGTTGATTTTAGCCGCTATTCTTCTTGGAAATATAATAAGAGGCCATGAAGAAAGGGACTTCTTTTATTATGCCTGCATGGTGTGGTTAGTTTTTTGTTCCGCCGTGTTCATCATCTCCGTATATCGAACCTTTCTGATGAAACCAGGCGTGATGGAAATGGCTCAAGACGGAATCGTCATAAACGGTGCAGTCATTAACGTTGAAGCTGTGAAATGTTTGCTGATCAACCATGACAGGAAACCGGTGATCGGGATCAAGCCGAAAGGGCGTGCAATCGTACCTCTAAAGTTATGTTTTACGTTTGCGGAGGAGCAGACGGAGGGAATCAGGCAGCTGGAGTTTTGGGCACGCGAAAGACGTGTGAAGGTGTCTAAAGGTTTTTTTATGAGATGGCTGTAGGAAGCACTTACTTATTAACACCTAAAGGAGGATGATAATGGAGGGGTTATACTCATTTATTCTCCTTGTTATTTGTGTTGGTCAATGGGTCTTAAGGAAGATCATTGGCGTAGGCGAGGAAGAGATGCGTGATACACCGGTGCATACATAGTATCTTCTGGGCTCATGGGCTTTATTAATTCCGATACTCATCCTTATATGGACGATGGATAGGAGCAGACCCTATCCCATATGGCCGTTCTTATTATCCGTAATCTTCTGCTTTCGCGGATATATGGAGTGGAAATACATGCGTGAAAGCAGGCACCATCAAGTTTCGATCCTACTGGCTGCAGTTTCACTTTTCTTCACAGGTTTGATGATATTCATTCTCTTATTAAAATATAAAAAAAAGCAATCAATAAGAAATGTCCCGGAGATGGGTCAGCTATAATGTAATCAGGTGTTTAGACATGGATTACATAAGGGGAGAGGCAAACATGAATAATATGTTCAATCATTTAGATATGACCCGAATCTTGAACCGAATCGACACATTAAGCGCTCAATCCCAACCGTTATGGGGAAAAATGGATGCTGCCCAAATGCTGTCTCACTGCTCCGCGTTCCAAGATATCGCCATGGGCATCACAAACCCGCCAAGAGGCTGGTTAGGCAGGCTGGTAGGGAATCTCGCGAAGCCTGTGTTTTATAATGAAAAACCGTTACCTCGCAATATGTCTACGATTCCGGATATTTTGATTGCGGATCCAAGAGAATTTGAAACGGAAAGAGAACAATTGAAAGAAAAAATTATAGCATTCCAAAAGAACGGACCTGAGAGATGTACCACGCATCCTCATGCATTCTTCGGTAAATTGACTCCGGAGCAATGGGGGAGGGGATTATACAAGCATCTGGACCATCACTTGAAACAGTTTGGTGTGTAAAGCTCAGGAAACCTGTGCAGTATTGATGCGAATACCCCTCCGTAGAGCCAGCATACAACGTACGTTGACTTTACGAGGCAGGAGGGTTTTGCTGCAGATTATCTATTTTTTTCTTTATAACCAATCCGCGTATTTCTCCATTGTAAACTCGCCTTCCAGCTCCAGCCGGGTATCCGGCTTACTGCCGTCATTAATAGTTGACGTCCATCGTTGTTCCCGTCCAATATACGTAAATTATTTCTTTATTTAACTGTAGCGAAAAATACTCCAACAGCGCAGTGGTCCGCTCGCTTCCCAAAAGATCAGATAACACGCCAAGTCACCGTGGTTAAGCGAGGGAATACGAACCCAGGAATGAAATAGGGTAGAATATCCCGTATGAGGGGGCTGCGAGAGATGAAATATGAATTCAATATTACAGCGTCGATTTCCGAGCTCGTATGGTATCCGGATGAATGGTCTGACGAGTATAAGGTACACCCGAACTTCCAAGCGGTGATGAAACGCCTTGGCATAACGGTTCCCGTAAGAAATATATATGAACGGTACTTCGATAGTCCGGTGAATAGCGGACATGTTCTGGTATACCACGAGGTAGAGGATTCGGTCTCCTGCATCGTCCTGGACACGTATCGTGATCCGCTGGATCAGCTGGATATGATTCAGCTGGGTTGGCGAAGCCATAGTTCGGATTACGAGATTCGCCGGATATCCCGCAAATTTTATGATGAATGCGAGTTTGCGGTTCGCTATCAGGAAGGCCAATCGGTATTGTACGAACTGCTGCGCGAAGATCGATATCCGCGGCAATTCCGCTATGATACGGTATTTGAGCAGAAGATGAAACGATACGTAAATTTCGCGGGTTCCCCTACATCTAAGGAGTGAGCAATTATGAATATATCAAAATCGCATATTCATCCTTATCCGGCTCAGTGGCTGCACTTTGTGTCCGCCAAAGAAATTTACGACGGTAGCGTCGGCGAAGAAACCGAGTCCGAACACCTGCAGTTTACAAAGGAGGATATGCTTGGCTTTGATGTTGTGAACGGAAAATATCGGTTTGAAGTGGAGTGGAACTACTTTTTACTCGAGCAGGAACCGGATCATGAAACACTGATAGAAGCCTCTATTCTACTCAAAGGAGCTGCGCAAGGCAGTCATCTGCTTGGAATATACTTGAGCTGCGTCTTAAGCTAGGCAATGATGACGAATGTCCAGGTTAGAAATACAAGCAGCCTCGTGAATGGAGGCATGCTTGTTTTTTTATTCTATAAAATGGAAAAAACATTGCTGTATTGTTGCCGATTTCCGCTTACCTTTTAAGTGAGGTCATTCTTGTCGATCCGCCTCTAAGGCCCATTTCGCTCGATAAGCGGCAGGGGGGATGCCCTTGAACTTGGTGAACAGCCTTGTAAAGTAATGAACCGATGAGAACCCGGTTCGCTCTGCAATCACCTTGATGGGATCCTGGGTGTGCTGGAGCAGCAGCTCGGCTGCCCGGATCCGTTCGGTGCGAACCATAGAGGTAAAGGATTCATGAATGCTCTCCGCAAACAATCGGGATAATTGCCGCTCGGACACATTCAGGTAAGCCGCTACTTCGGGTAGTGACACAGGCCCGCTGAGGTTGTCTCTTATGTACAACTTTGCCTTTTGAATGAGTTGTAACGCGGATGACAGGAGAGGAGCGCTTTCGAAGCTGCCGGATGCCCCGAGCAGTCCAGGAAAGGATTGCAGGAGCACGTGCGCCAGCTTGGGCAGAAGCGATGCAGGCAGCGAGCCATCGGATTCCGACCGGACCAGCATGGATTTCCATATTTGAGTGGAGGGTGATTCGCCCGCCTGCTCGGTCCAAACAGCACATCGATCAAGCGCTTCCATGTATTTCAACGATACATCCGGAGCTGACGGTTTCTCCAACGCTTCAAACGCAACGAACAACAGATTCAGATCGTGAACGTCTTTAATCTGATGTAACCGACCAGGTCGTGTACAGAAAGCTACCCCCTCATATAATGGATATGACTGATTTCCGTCTGTATATACACCGGTCCCGCCATCCACATAACAAATCTCATAGAATGAATGCCGATGTATGGAATTGGCCGTCAAATGCCGGACGGTCCCCCAGTAATGGACAAGGAACGAGAGGGTCTCACCTTCAAGCCGTCCGGCATAACGATTAAGGCGTTCCTCGCTTTGGCTCCAATGATACAAGGCGGTTTACAGCTCCTTTGGCGTAATTTTGCAAAACGTCGTCATCCCCGTGCAAATACGATTTCGCTTACCCTTACTATAATTAAACTAGATATTCCATAAAATATCGAGAGGGTGCATGGTGATGATGGACGAGAAGGATGTGCAATTTTACAAAGAGAATGGGTATCTGCTGGTTCGGGGCGTTTATAATCAACAGGAAGTTGAGGAAATGAGAGTGGCAGTTGATGGGATTATCCAGAGGGCGGCACGCGCCAAATCGGATCAAAACCATGCCTGGCAAGGTGACTTCCTGCCGCCTGAGCAGCTTAAGAAGCTGGTCCTGAAAGGTTTCCACGATGTGCACTACCATGATGCTGCGTTCATGCGAGCGGCAATCCATCCCCGTATGACAGAAGCGTTGAACGGAATTATCGGACCGAATGTGCAGCTGCATCACTCGAAAATGCTGGTGAAGCCTCCTGCTAACGGGGCCGCGTTTCCCATGCATCAAGACTATCCGTATTTCCCACATCGCGATCACACCATGTTAGCAGCCAGCGTTCATCTCGACGATGCCGATATGGAGAACGGCTGCCTATGCGTTGTGCCGGGATCCCATAAACAGGGCGTATTGCCGCATATCGGCGCTTACTATTTGAACCATAAGGAGCATCCATTATCTTCGGGAACCCCGTGCCCAGCCAAGGCGGGCGATGTGCTCTTCTTTAATTACCTGACCATTCATGGCTCGGACGTGAACCGGAGCGATCGCACGCGGAGAAACATCCTGTTCCAATATCGTGATGCAGCGGATGTGCCTACAGCGGATGTTCACTTCGATTGGGGAATGGGCCTAATGGTAAGCGGAACCAATCCGGATTTCAACAACGTGAAGCCAAAATATGAAATCATCGGTTCGAAATGACCATATCATAGTGCTGAGCCCTTTGCTTTAATTCATAGCAGCTTAAAGCCCCCTGCGGGGCTTTTTTCTATGCTTGAAACCCTTGGCTGGTCATGTTGACAACTAACATGTAAAAATATTTCGTTGTAATGTAAGCCAGCCCCCCTATACTAGATGATAATAGGTCGGTTGATACAAAATGGGGGGAACGCATGAAACTTCAAGCTCCAGGCAAAGCATCGAAATGGTTCGTATATCAGAAAATCGTCATCGTTTTTATTCTATTATTGCTTCCTCTCATCTCGATGAATATTTGGTTGAATTATAAGGGGATGTCCGTTACGAAGGAGTCCCTCTTGAACTCCGCGACGGCAGGCGCATCCTTCTATTCCAAACAGCTCGATAAAGAGATGTATTTTATCCGGAATTTACAGCTGCAGCTGTTAAATGACAAGGATCTTCAGAAGCTGAGCTTTCGAGGCAGCATGCTGGAAGACTATGAAGAGGTGGAGCTCATTGATCAGGTCAGGGATCGGCTTGCAACCCTCATGGTCTCCAGTGAGTACATTGTGAGCGCCGGTGTTTACGTAAAAGATATCGAAAAAACAATCTCCACCACAACGGGCGTAACCAACACGCCCAATAAGGAAATGGAACGGATATCTTCCATGATGTCGGTTATGCCCAAGCCTTCTTTTTACCGCAGCGGTGACCGGATCTTTCTGATTGAAACCGAAAACAACGGCGGCATCTGGTCCTACATCGAAATTTCCAGATCCAAGCTGCTGGGGGCTTTAAGCGAAATTGCCAAGCTGTACCCGGAATCCGAAGTATTACTCGGGAGTAAAGAAGGGGGGGCCATATTAACGACAGCTTCGCGAGCCGAGTCATCCGAGGTCTTGAGTCATATCCTGGACAATCCCAGCCAGGAACAAAGTGTATCGGGGACGGGGCAGCTGGATGGCGCAGACTATTTTATCATCCAGAATGAAGTTAGCGCGCTGCATCTGTCCTTGGTCATGTATGTGAACCAAAATGAAATAACGCGGCCTTTAAGCCAATTCATTACATGGTTTTATACGTTGTTTATTCTGGCGGTGACCGTCATGGTGCTCTATTCGTTCTCGGTTAATCTGATGATCCACAGGCCGCTGTCCAAGCTTGTCAAAGCCTTTCATATGATCGAAACCGATAATTTGAACATCATGATCGAGTCCAGAAGTAAAGATGAGTTTCATTACGTATTTAACGGGTTCAACAGGATGGCGCATAAGCTCAAACATTCGATTGAGGAAAACTATGAGCAAAAAATAGCACTGCAGCACTCGCAGCTGAAACAGCTGCAGTCCCAGATCAATCCGCATTTTCTATATAACAGCTTCTTCAATATTTATATGATGTGCAAGGTTGGAGACTCGGACGGCGCAGCGGAGCTCTCGCAAAAGCTCGGAAGCTATTATCAATACATCACGAGAAGCGGCTCCGACGAGGTTCCTTTCTATACGGAATACAAGCATGCCCTCGATTACTGCGAGATTCAAGGCATCCGCTTCTCGAACCGGATAACATATGAGCATAGAGAAATTTCGGACATCCCTCCGTTCATTACCGTTCCGAGACTCATCATACAGCCTATTGTAGAAAATGCGTTTGAGCACGCGTTTGAAGACGGCATGGAGGAGGGGAAATTGTACATCAGCAGCGATTACCGGGATGGCCAATTACGCGTCACGGTGGAGGATAACGGGAAGCTGCTAACGAATGACATGCTGCAGCGTTTGCAGGATAAGCTTGCGATGGATTCGAAGCATATTGAAAAAACAGGTTTGGTCAACGTGAACAACCGGCTTCAGCTTAAATACGGGCCAGGCAGCGGATTATTCATCTCGCGCAGCGCATATGGCGGCTTAAAGGCGGATCTGATCATGATCATCGATGGGATAGAGGAGGGTTATCATCATGTATAGACTGTTGATCGTAGACGACGAACCTGTCATCGTCAACGGCTTGGTTCAGCTATTTCAGGAGCATGCACAATTGGAACTGGATGTATGCAAAGCTTATTCCGCCAAGGAAGCGCTGGACATTGCCATGAGAGTGAAGCTGGACATCCTGGTCAGCGATATACGAATGCCCCATAAGAACGGGCTTCAGCTAATTGATGAAATTACATACTATTGGCCGCATTGCCGAATCATTTTCTTGACCGGTTACAGTGAATTTGATTATGTGCATGAAGCACTGCGAAAAAACGTGGATAATTACATCCTGAAAACCGAAGGAATCGATCCGATTTTTCAAGCCGTTCAAGAGGCCACTTCTAAGCTTGATGAGGAGAATCGTCGCAGAATCCAGGCGGAAAAGGCAAAAGTGCATTTTCAAATCGCCGAGCCTCTGCTGAAACGGGAGCTGATCCGAAAGGTATTGAAAGGAGAACCTGTTCATCGTCTATTGTCCGAGCCTCGCTATGAAGAAGTGGAGTTCCGCATTGATGTAGACCAGCCGGCATTCTTTATCATGGGAAGGATCAGCGGCGCAGCGGAGACGAAAACAAGGGATGTGGCGCAAGCTGTTCAGATGACGTTTATCAACGATTTGCCCTCCTCATTTACATGCGAGCATGCTGTTCTGGATGATGTCTTACAGGTATGGCTGCTGCAGCCGGATGCGGAGCTTCGGGATCGTTTTCGCGGGGATGAGCCGGAGTATGAGCTGCATTGGCACAGGTTTATATCCTATATGAAGGGTATCCTGGAGCTGGTCCAAAATAAATGCGAGGAACTGCTCGGTGTTCATGTTTCTTTCGGGATATCCGGCAATCTGCTGCATAAGTGGGATACCTCGGGGCAGCAGCTTGATGTTATACAATCCATGCTGCAGAGCAGGGCTGCGCTTGGTCAAAATATGGTCATTGTGGACATTGAGAAGGCTAAAGAGCTTGAAGATAACGTGCGAGATTACGATCGGTTCAAGCAGGAAGATATGAAATTTGATGTGATTGACCAAATCCATAACTATATTTTGGAGCATTTATCCGGGGACGTCTCGTTGACCGCGATTGCGGAGGAAGTCCATTTTAACCCGTCCTATTTGTCTCGCTACTACAAGCAGCTGACAGGGCACAATCTGTTGGAGTACATCCAGGCGAAGAAGCTGGAGGGAGCGCTCCATCTGATGCTGCATACGAATATGAAGTTGCAGGAGATTGCCGCTCGGCTCGGATTCGAATCTCCTTCTTATTTCACGACATTTTTCAAGAAAAAGATGGGGGTCTCCCCTCAGGAATACCGAAATACCCAATAGGTAAAAAAAGTGAAAGCGATGTAAAAAACTTAAAATTGATAGCGCTTTCGGGCGAAATCTATAATGAGACGTAAGCAGCACGGATTTCAAGATTACGCCAGATAAAGGGGGAAAGCAATCATGAGATGGATCAAACTAGCGAAGATGATGTTGATAAGCACGATGACGCTTTCGGTAATGGCTGCATGCTCGAATCAGGTAAAAGAATCTGAGGGGACGCAAGCCAAAACACCTACAGAGGATGCAAAAACGAATACGGCACCGCCCGACCCTCTAGGCAAATATCCTGAAACGGTCACGGTCACGCAAGTGCTCGGCTACAATCCGCCGGAGGATCCGCGGACGCCGCAAGGGATTACACCTGAACAGAATGCTTACTTCAAAGATCTCAAAGACATGCTGAACATTGAGGTTCAGTACAAATGGACGGTGCCTTCCAGCCAGTTTGAACAGAAGTTTTCATTAGCCATGGCTTCGGCGGATCTGCCGGATGTGATGGAACTGGACCAGAAGAACTTCGAGAAGCTGAAGAAGCAGGGGATGCTTGCCGATCTTACCCAAGCTTACAACGACTTTGCATCACCAGCGTTGAAAAAGTACATGGAGTCTGACGGCGGATTTGCGATGAAGACGTTTACGTCGGAAGGCAAGCTGCTCGCGATTCCCGGATTTGAGGATCCTTTCCTGTCTACCCAGCTGCTCTGGATCCGGAAGGACTGGCTGGACAATCTGAAATTGCAGCCGCCGCAAACCATGGATGAGCTGGAACAGGTTGCAAGGGCTTTTGTGCAGCAGGATCCGGACCAAAACGGTAAAAGTGACACGTACGGTATCGCGATGCAGAAGAATCTGTTCTTCTGGGGCTTTGACCTGAGAGGTTTCTTCAATGGATTTGGCGCTTATCCGTCCATCGGGGACAATCAGTCGGCCTGGATTAAGGACGACAGCGGCAAGCTTATACCTGGACTCATTCAGCCGGAAGTAAAGACCGCGCTGGGCAAGCTGCAGTCCTGGTACAAGGAAGGAATTCTGGATAAGGAATTTGCCTTGAAGGACGAGAACAAGTCCGTTGAAGATATTACCGCAGGCAAGGTCGG
Organism: Paenibacillus sp. MDMC362; assembly: GCF_003269305.1. Classification (NCBI taxonomy): domain Bacteria; kingdom Bacillati; phylum Bacillota; class Bacilli; order Caryophanales; family Paenibacillaceae; genus Paenibacillus; species Paenibacillus sp. MDMC362. The sequence goes on along the minus strand of NZ_QLYT01000047.1, from coordinate 45,586 downwards.
CATTTCTTACGGCGAATGGTGGTATCCGAACTGGCCATTGAATCTCAATGTCGATAAAGATCCTAAGGCTGAATGGATTGCCCTTCAAATTCCTGGGCTGGATGGACCCGGGAAGTCGATGGTGCCCAAGATTCGCAGCAACAAGCTCGTGGTCGTGAACAAAAAAATGAAGAATCCGGAAGCTGCCATTAAGATGATCAACTTCTACATCGAGATGGGCAATAAAAAGTACATGGATCAGAATAAAGCGGAAAAAGGATATGTATACAATTGGTTCAACCCACGGATTTATAATCCGGCCCAAATCGATACGATCTATACGGAAGTAAACAAAGCGCTTGAAGCAAATCAATCGGAAATCACGCTGAATGACGAGAACTACAAGAATGTGGCCGACGTCTTCAAAGCAACAAAGGATTACCTTGCTGGTAATACCGTGGATGCCTCGAAAGGCGTGAATTGGGGCCAGTATTTCAGCCGGGCGGCGAAAGACGGCGGTTGGGGAATGACGCGTCAAATCAAAGAAAATCAGGCTTATGTGAACAATGAATTCTACGGCCTTCCCACGGCAACGCAAGTGGAGAAGGGATCCCAGCTCGATAAACTGATGCAGGAAACCTTCACCAAGATCGTCATGGGAGCTTCGCTGGACGAATTTGATAAATTCGTTCAGAGCTGGAAGTCGCTTGGCGGCGATCAGATTACGCAAGAGGTCAACGATTGGTACGGCCAGCAGAGTGCCAAATAATCTTTGAAGGATAGAACGGGAGGATAAGCCTTTATGAAGTTGGCAGATTCCTCCCGTTTTAAATGGACGGGGAGGTTCATCTGTGAGAACGCTGAAAAAAGAATATCTGCTGCATTTGATGCTGCTGCCTGGAGTTATCGTTACGTTAATTTATGCTTATGGGCCTATGGCCGGCCTCGTGATGGCTTTTCAACAGTTTGAGCCGCTGGCCGGGTTCTTCCACTCGGATTTCGTTGGCCTTGATAATTTTCGATATGTATTTGAACTGCCCGATTTCAAGCAGGTACTGTGGAACACCATTGTCATTTCCGTATTCAAAATGATTTTGTTTTTACTGGTGCCTCTGATCCTGGCACTGCTTCTCAACGAAGTCACCCGAAGATGGTTCTCGCGCTTTATCCAATCCGCCATCTTCCTGCCATTCTTTCTGTCCTGGACGGTGCTTGGCGGCGTCATCATAGAATTGTTCTCCTTGAATGGTCCGGTAAACGGCTTGCTGGGTGCCCTCGATATGGAACCAATCATGTTTATGCTGGATAACCACTGGTTCCGCGGGATCATTATCGGTTCGGACGTATGGAAAGGGATGGGCTATAACATGATTGTTATGCTCGCAGCCATAACTGGGATCCATGCAACGCTGTATGAAGCTGCAGAAGTAGACGGAGCGGGAAGATGGAAACAGATGATTCATATTACGCTTCCTGGCATGGCACCGATTCTCATCCTGCTGGGTGTATTAAGTCTTGGCGGAATTCTCAATGCCGGTTTCGAACAAATTCTGATTATGTACAACCCGACGGTTTATGAAGGTGCGGATATTATCGATACCTTCGTCTATAGGCTTGGAATGTTCAGTCAGCAATTCGGACCTGCCGCCGCAGTCGGCTTCTTTAAATCCGTCATCTCCCTGGCACTCGTGGCTGTGACGTACTATGCGGCTTATAAATATAACAATTATCGGATCTTTTAGGCTGGAGTGGAGGTAGGAAAATGCACAAACCAACGATCAGCAGAAGGCTGTTTGTAATCTTGAATACGCTGGTTCTATCCGCAATCACCTTGCTCGGCATCATTCCGTTCATTCATTTGCTCTCGATTTCGTTAAGCTCGAATACAGCGGCGATGGCGGGAGAAGTGAGGCTTTGGCCCGTCGGCTTCAACCTGGATGCTTACCGGTATTTGGGTGAAAAGGTGGAGTTTTTTCGATCGTTTCAGGTTTCGCTTACGCGGGTTGTGTTAGGAACGGCTGTGAACATGTTTTTGGTATTCATAACCGCATACCCCTTATCGAAATCAAATCATCAATTTAAGTTCCGAACGCCGTACGTGTGGTTTTTTGCCATTACGATGTTTTTCGGCGGTGGCTTGATTCCCACTTATATGATCGTAAAGAATACGGCCTTGATTGACTCCGTATGGGCGCTGATTCTTCCTGGGGCACTCAATGTTTGGAACATGGTCCTCATGCTGAACTTCTTCAGAACGATCCCGAAGGAGCTGGAAGAGGCTGCAACGATTGACGGTGCCGGACACTGGAGAATATTATGGCGTATCTACCTGCCGGTTTCCCTGCCGTCCATTGCAACGATCGGCCTGTTTACCATCGTGGGACACTGGAATGCTTGGTTTGACGGAATTCTATACTTGAATTCACCGGATAAATATCCGCTGCAAACCTATTTATCCACGCTTATTATGTCAATCAACTCCCAAATGACTTCGATATCGATCGAGCAGATTAAGGCAATGGAGAATTTGAGCGAGAAAACGCTCCGGACTGCCCAAATATTCATGGGAGCGCTGCCGATCATGGTCGTCTATCCGTTCCTGCAGAAGTATTTCGTTAAAGGGATGACGGTTGGCAGCGTTAAAGAATAAGTACTCGCATAAAAAGGAGAAGAAACGGATGAATAAGGTTAAGGTTGCCCTCATCGGAGCAGGACTGCGAGGCATCAATTATATGGAATATGCCCTGCTGCATCCCCATGAGCTTGAGGTGGTTGCCGTCGCGGAACCGAATCAGCAGCGGAGGGAACAGTTTAAAGCCAGGCATGGCCTGGAAGATTCGGCGTGCTTTGAGAATTGGAATGATTTCTTTGCAGGGCCCAAGCTGGCAGACGCGGTATTGATATGCACCCAGGATAAGCAGCATTTCGAGCCGACGATGCGGGCGCTGGAGGCCGGCTACCATGTGCTGCTGGAAAAGCCGATGTCTCCAGATCCCGAGGAGTGCATCCGGATGGGCGAGATGGCTTCGCAGGCCGGACTGGTGTTTTCCATCTGTCACGTGCTGCGATATACGCCGTTTTTCACAACTTTAAAGCAGCTGCTGGAGCGTGAGGCCATTGGCCAATTGATGTCGATCCAGCATAACGAGAACGTGGGCTATTGGCATCAGGCGCACAGCTTTGTCCGGGGGAATTGGCGTCGTAAGGAAGATTCCAGCCCTATGATTCTCGCCAAATCCTGTCATGATCTCGATATTTTGCTGTGGCTTGCCGACTCGGATTGCCTTCGTGTATCCTCTTTTGGCTCGCTGAGTCATTTTACGGCAGCGCAAGCACCTGAAGGCGCACCTGAGCGCTGTCTGGATGGATGCCCGGTCTCGGATCAGTGTCTCTATTATGCGCCTGATTTATATTTGACAGAGGATACGAATTGGCCAACGTCGGCGATCAGTGATGATATGAGTTATGATGCCCGTTACAAGGCGTTGCTGGAGGGGCCCTATGGCCGCTGCGTATATCATTGCGATAACGACGTTGTGGACCATCAGGTCGTCAATCTGGAATTTGACAACACCGTTACGGCTGCATTTACGATGAGTGCGTTTACGCGAGATGTCAGCCGTACGATCAAGCTGATGGGAACCCGCGGGGAAATCCGCGGCGCCATGGAGAAGAATGAAATCGAGATCATTCACTTCGGCGGCGGCAAGATCGAGCGAATATCTTTTGAGGATAGAGGCGGGCATGTCGGACACGGCGGCGGTGATATGGGCCTGATCAAGGATTTTCTGAGACTGGTGCAGTCAGGGGGAAGCGATCAAGGGCTGACTTCGGCAAGCCGTTCCGTTCAAAGTCATCTCATGGCGTTTGCGGCTGAGCAGTCGAGAGTGGATGGAAAGGTCATCTACATAAAGGAATTTGAGCAGCGGTTTAGCCTGTCAATGAGCACGAAGTCCGGGAACTAATATACTCAAGCCTGGTTGCTGTTGCAATCGGGCTTGTTTGTATTCTAGAAAGATATGAGATAATGATTGAAAAGTTTAGGCGTTTGGCTTGAATTGGATATAATTGCTCGGGTTATCCTAATCTCAAGAGTATGTCTTTGAACGAATTCAAAATGCCCAGGTACGGGTAATCATGTTTAATTCCAAGACGATACAGGAGGTTAGCATGAAACATACAAACGGTATATCCGATGTTGCGATTCTCGGCATGGGCACGGCTTTGCCGGTACATTCGGTGGCACAGTCGGATATTGCGGATTTAATTGCTTCTACGCTGCAGGATCAACCGGACCTGGCCCGCTTTGCTCGAAGAGTATTTAGATCCTGCGGTGTCGAAACTCGTTATACTTGCGAATCCAACTACCTTGGTTCATTGGAAGAATGCCGCTATCTGCCTTCCCATGACGAGTCCGACATCCCGACAACCGAGGAACGAATGGATACATACAAGCGGGAGGCCCTCCCGCTTGGCATAGAAGCAGCCGAGAAGGCAATGAAAGATGCCGGTATGTCACCGGATCGAATCACGCATCTCATTACGGTCAGCTGCACGGGCCAATACCAGCCGGGCATGGATGTGCTGTTGATTCGTCATTTGGGGCTTTCTCCTCGCGTTAATCGTCTGCCGTTGATATTTCAGGGATGTGCTGCGGGCCTTAAAGCGATTCAGATGGCAAGGGATGTTGTCAGAGGAGCGCCGGCGTCGCAGGTTCTGATTGTGTGCGTGGAGCTTTGCACCCTTCATTTTCAGCCGGTCAAGGAGAGGGAGGCGCTTTTTGCCGCTTCGTTTTTCGGTGATGGTGCCTCCTCTTGTGTTATCGGTAACCCGAAAACGGATCATCAACATTATTTGGAGCTCGGCTCGGGTTACTCGGTCGTGCTACCGGATTCAACGGAGGATATGACGTGGGAAGTAGGCAATACAGGCTATGATCTTTATTTATCGCCGCGTATTCCCAAGCTGCTCGGTACTCATCTGGAGGAAGAAATGCGTGTTCTGCTGAAGGGAGATAAACTCCCGGAATTGTGGGCCATCCATCCTGGCGGACGGGGTATCGTGGATTCTGTCCAGGAAGTCATGGGCCTGACCGATGAACAAACCAAATACAGCAGGGACATCTTAAGAACGGCGGGGAATCTCTCCTCCGTGACCATTATGTTTGTGCTGAGTGCGATGCGTAAGGAGATGCAAGAGTTAGACAATGCTTCCACGGAAGGAATAGCCATGGCCTTCGGCCCAGGCCTGACCGCGGAGCTTATGCGCTTTACTTACGTGAAGGCTTATGCGTCATCGGTTATGGAGCAGGACCATGTCCTTCTTTAGAACCTTATCCATCCGGGCGCAGGAAGAGGAGCTTATGGATGACTTTTCCATGGGAGGGGAAGAGTTGATCGAAGCGCTGAAGCACTTAAGGCGACTGAATCGAATCTTCGCGGCGCCTGGTCCTACCTTAGACGGCGTGGAGAAGCTTTGGAAATCAATTGGCAGCCCGAGTACCCTTAGCATCATGGACGTAGGAGCAGGTTCAGGCGATGTAAACCAGAAGCTGCTGCAATGGTCGGATCAAAGGAGCATCAAGCTGAATATTACCTTGATCGATATGACAAAAGAAGCATGCGATGAGGCTAAGCGCTTGTTTACGAACGAACCGAGGATTCAAGTTCGACGCGCCGATGTTAGAGATTTACCCGATGCATCGGCTGATATCGTGACAGGTTCCCAGTTCATCCATCATTTCCAGGGCGAGAAGCTGGTGGAGATGGTGAGGCATATGCTGAGAGCTTCTATTTACGGGGTCGTGATCAATGACATTCATCGGCATCCTGTACCCTATACGGCAGTCTGGCTTACGACGCGCATCATTTCCCGCAATCGTTATATCCGCCATGATGGTCCGTTATCGGTTGCTAAGGGATTTAAAGGGAAGGATTGGATAGAGTTGAAAAAGCAGCTCAATCACGACACCATGACCTATAAATGGAAGTCGTTGTTCCGTTATTCTGTTGTTATCCCGAAACAGGGGACTCGCTAGTCCTCTACTCGTTACCAAATGAATGTTCTTCATGCAAGCTATAAGGCAGGTGTTCATAAATGTCAAAGCAAGCGGATGTCATCGTCATTGGAGCGGGAGTAGCCGGTACCAGCTGTGCACTACAGCTTGCAAAACAAGGACATCGTACGATATTGCTGGACCGGCAATCCTTTCCGCGCCATAAAACCTGTGGTGAATTCATGTCCCCAGAGACTAAAGAGATGCTGGACTATCTAGGGGTCCAATTACGTGAAACGGTTGAGCCTAGTTCCATGGGCCACGCCAAAATCGTAATGCCGAACGGCGGTGAGATTGACGCTCCGTTACCGGGGCAAGCAACCGGGATCAGCCGTTATGAACTGGATCGCCTGCTGCATGAGAATGCAGTGACCGCGGGCGCGGACATTGTCACGGGAACAACCGTAACCAACATTCAGAAGCTGGATAATCATCGGTATGAAATCGAAGCAAGGCTAGGGAATGAGACCGTTCGATATGAGGCAAGGGCCGTTATAGGTGCGTACGGAACAAAAAGGCCACGCGGCGTTGCCTCTGCCGAGGCGTATCGGGATGATACCGTGTATGTTGGTATAAAATCGCATTATAGCGGCATTACGATCCCTGCTCGGGTTGAGCTGTATTTTTGCGAGGGGGGTTATGTCGGAATATCGCCGATTGAAAAGGGGATGGTCAATGTAGCCGCGCTGCTGACCTTGAAATCAGTGCAGGGCAGCGGCAAATCAGTGCCTGAAATTCTACAGGCCGCTTCACGCACGAACAAAAGGTTAGCCGAACGAATGGCTGAAGGGGAGCCTGTTTCGGGAACCCAGGTATCGATTGCTCCGCTTCATTTATCCAATACGCCGCATCCATGGTCGGAATATCCGCATATCGGAGATGCAATGCTGATGCTTCCACCGCTGTGCGGGGACGGGATGTCGGTCGCTCTGCGATCATCATGGCTATGCTCCGGCTGGACACACAAATATTTACGTGGAGAAGTAAACTTCGAACAATGGCGAGACCAATATACGCTTGAAGCTAACCGTACGTTTAAGGTGCTTCTCAGAAGGGCAAGGAGAATTCAGAACCTCGCTTTTGCCAAAACCAACCGCTTCTATCCAGACATCGCCCGGATGATTCCAGGATTGGCGTCCTATATCGTAAAAGCGACCCGGTTATCCGAATCGGGCATAGGCACCAGATAATAGCCGCATAATTGCGGCTTTTTGTATTAGTTATTCTACGGCTTTGCGTTGACATGAAACAAACATTATTTTATTATGTCCGTAATATAATAGACAAAAATGAATAAAGTTTATTGTTATTAGGAATGGAGAGGTAGTATGCAAGATGAACATTTTTCAGCTAATCCGATCGGAGTCATTCGGAGTACTCTTGATTTCCAGTTCCAAATCGCTTGGCAGTTGCTCGACTTGCATCTCACAGGGCTTCAAGATGAGGAGTTTCATTGGCGACCTGCTTCAAAGGGACTTCATGTTTACCGTGAATCTGAAATCTGGCTGGCAGAATGGCCGGAATCCGAGGAGTATGAAATTGGCCCGCCGAGTATTTCTTGGCTGACATGGCATATCACATACTGGTGGTCAATGGTACTGAATCATTCGTTCGGCAGTGGGACGTTGGCCCGTGAAGAGATCCATTCTATGGGCAACATTCAGGAGACCAGAGATCAAATACATGAATTGAGCTGCGAGTGGAAACGTGAAATGTCGGCCTTGACGGATGATGCGTTCCTTTCTACGGAGCGGACTGTGTGGCCTTTCACGAATAAGCCTTTCCATGAATTGGCGGCCTGGCTTAATCTAGAACTGATGAAAAATGCGGCTGAGATCGGTTATTGCCGTTTCCTTTATGGTGTTCACAAGAAATAATACATGGATCCATGGGGCTAACATCGTATAATGAGATCAGATTCGTTCATTCTTTGAGAAATGGATCGATGTCTTAACCAGATTTGGGAGGTTCTTGAATGCGCATACAGTATGATCGTTTTCCGAATGGCACCAAAAAAGCCTTGACCCTCAGCTTTGATGATGGCCGTGAATATGATCGCAGATTGGTCAAAAAGCTGAACGATTACGGAATTCGAGGCACGTTTCATTTGAACAGCGGCACGCTCGGTAAGAAAGGGTATATTGATGCCTCGGAAGTGGATTCATTATACTCGGGGCATGAGGTATCTGCGCATACCGTGGATCATCCTTTCCTGGAACAAACGCCGCCGGAACAAGTGATTGAACAGGTTATGGAAGACCGGAAAGCGCTGGAAGCTCTGGTTCATTACCCTGTAAAGGGAATCAGCTATCCGTTCGGCACCTATAATGATCAAGTAGTCGGTCTACTTAAGAGTGTCGGTATGGAGTATGCTCGGACGGTAAACAGTCATGGGGCATTTCATAAGCCGGATGATTGGCTTCGTTGGCATCCGACTTGTCACCATAAGGAAATGGTGGAGTATGCGGAGAAGTTTGTACTTATGCAGCAGATGTTTTCTAAGATGGCCATTCTATATGTATGGGGACACAGTTATGAGTTTGAGAATGACCACAACTGGAATCTCGTAGATCGCTTCGGGGAGATAATTGGTGGACGTGATGATATCTGGTATGCCACGAATGCTGAGATATATGCTTACTGCAATGCCTTGAATAAACTTCGTTTCTCGGCGGATTGCCGCATGATCCATAACCCAAGTGCCAAAACCGTGTGGATTAGTGTAGATGGCGAATCGTTAGAACTACAGGGGGGCCAAATCACTCGGCTATAGTCTGTCGCATGATCTTGACCTGCATATTATAGAAGAGGGATTCGATCAATAACGAGAAAAAGGAAGGGCTGCTAAGTTGCTTTGTGCAACCGGGCAGCCCTTATATGTAGCTTAATTAAGAATCGGTCACTCCGTTATTGATGACGATGCGATCCAGTTTCAAATTTACCGGCGCCGCTATCGTATCGCCTACAGGGCATTTACTCTCCAGGAATTCGACGAACTGCTCAACCTTCTCGGCGGACGAAGGCGTTTTGATGTAGAACGCATACCGAATGTCGGAGTATCCTGGCCGTACATCAGAGCGGTTAAAGAATCCGTCCAGGTCAAGGTCGCCTTCTACGTCAACTCTGAAATCTTCAAGGATGACATCGAATTTAGGCGCATATACACGGGCCACGATCGATTGGCATGCCCCCAGGGAGGCGAGCAGAGCTTCAACGGGATTCATTCCGGTATCCGTACCTCCAAGGCTTTTGGGCTCATCGATGACGAACTCGAACTGCCTTACATTTGTAACAACTTTGACTCCTTCTTGCAAATGGGCAGTTGCTTTGAACGTTTGGACACTTGGCATAAAGTACCATCTCCCTTTGTCTGGACAGCCCCATTAAGCGTGAGTGGACTGTACTCTATTCAAATACATACTATTTTACTTGGATTAGTAAGGATTATAATTCTATTTAACATGATCTGTCAATATAGTATGAAGAGACCGAAATGCCGTTCGTGTGTAATCCTATGGTTGAGACTTGGAAGAAGGTAAAAAAAAGAGCGTGTGCTCTCATAACGAAAACACACGCACTAGATCGGTTCCATATTATTATTCGGAAGCCTTATTTTGTTGTTTCAGCAGATCGCGTATTTCTGCCAACAATAGTTCTTCCTTTGATGGAGCCGGAGGTTCTTCGGCCTTCGTTTCTTCCTTGCGTTTGAAGCGATTAAGTGTACGGATGAACATGAAGATCGAGAAGGAGACGATCAGGAAATCTACGACCGTCTGTAGAAATACTCCATACGTCAGGGTTGCATCCCCGATTGTCGCCTTTAGTCCTGATAGATCCACTCCGCCAAGAATCAATCCAATTACCGGCATAATGATATCACTCACCAAGGAGGATACGATTTTGCCAAAAGCAGCACCAATGATAACCCCAATGGCTAAATCGAGCACGTTACCCTTAAGCGCAAAGGTTTTAAACTCTTTTAATAAATTCATAAATAAGTCACCTGCTTTTCAATTCAAAATGTAGGGCGGCATTTCATCTACCACTCGAAATATCCTATCAGCAACTAGTGAAATGCGCAAGATCGTTAAGCCGTATCTTTTTACGGAAAATGCCAACATCGAGCTTTGCACAGTAGAGGTTATATCCATGCGAGCTTTTCGCAGCAATGAATTCTGGACGAACAGCGACACTGCAGATGAACTTGCTAAAGGCATTGCACCACTGACTCTTCCTGTCACTACACTACAGCCATAATATCAAAAAAGCTGCCCGCTTATTAGTTAGCGGCAGCTTTTTTACGTTACGTTATCATATCCAACAGATGCTCTTACAGTTTACTTAGTCCTTCCAGTAGCCGGTCAAATAAAGCCCTTCCATCGCGTAATTTCAAATGGGATCATCATCTACCAGCTTCGCATTTGTCACCACTCTCTCATGTACGTGTATGATTATCGTATTCAGCCTCTTTTCGGGACGCATGGACATTTATAGGGAGGGAACCGTTTGTTTTGATCGGAGTGTCTTACAAAAATGTAAGCTTGTAGAAAGGTTAATCGATAAGTGAATCTTTCATTATGGTTTAGACTGGGGGTAATTGAACATATAAGAAGGTGATATATGATGAGGAATGTGATGATCATTTTATTTGCAATTACAAGCATTATGCTGATGGGGACGTGCAGGGAACTGGAGTTAGAACAAGCAGAATGCGGGGAGATACATTGAAATGGGGATCAAGCGAAGGTCGAATACATGTAACATCATACGTACCTAAAGAAGCCGCAAAGCATGCAGCTTCTTTTCTTTCAATGATTTCACGGTCAGATTCCAATGGGAAGAGACAGAGAGCAGAGGGCTTCCTTGGTTATCCTCTCAATTACGTTCTCGAATCAACTGCTGCAGTTGATTGGTGTAGAAAGTCAGCTCGTTCTCCGAGGACAGATCCTTAAGCAGCGCTTGGATTAGAAAAGAACGTGAACGTTCAGCGGTGAGCTCTTCCCGCAGCATCGCCGTAACCTCAAACAAGTCTTTTTTTCTGGAGTTCGTGATGGACATATCCGGGATGATCGACTCAATCGTATCCATCAGTGCCGTTCTTCGTATTTCTTGCGTATGAGTAAGTGCCTCTAAATCAACCATCGAATATTCCTTCATGAGTTCATCGGTGAGCAGGGGGCGGGGAGCACGTTGTTCCAGTCCCAGCATAAGATCATCCATTCGCTCAGCAATGAAAACAGCCAAATCCTTTTGAATGAGCGGTTTGAATCCAAACAAGACATGAAAGGTATACTCGCGGATCAATCCGTTAAAGACGGCTGTAGCATCCCATTTCCATTCCGCTATCGAATCCCCATAATAACGGAGTAAAATATCCTGGTAATAACGAAACATATTCAATTGAAGCTGATGGATGACAGTACCGATCTTGTCACTGTTCGCCGGTGGGAGCTCGTTATGATCACGCGATATATAATATCCATGCTCGATGAAAAAATCGAACTGATAAGCGATCTCCTCAAGAAATGTTTCCCTGCGGGATAAACCTTTTTTGCGGATCAGTTCTACGGCATCAATCATATCCTGCTGTCGTTTTTCCAGAATACGGATGTACAGCTCTTCTTTGGAACCATAGTATTTATAGATTGAGCCTTTAGCAATGCTGCAATCATCCGCGATATCTTGAATCGAAGTCGCTTGGTATCCTTTTTCAGCAAAGGAGCGAATAGCCGATTGCAATATTTTTTCTTTTAACAAACTCATAGCGCGGCCCCCTTAACGAAGTACAAATAAACCGGATTCGATCACTATCATATCGTTTTTTGCAGAGCAAATCCACAGGCACAATAACGGCGCCTCAATCTTGAACGAGCTTGATATCCGGATATTTCTTCGCTAGTTCATCCATGGCGTTATGCCGTATTCCCTTGAGATGCTTGACGGTTTCTTTTTGGGTTTTCTAAAAATGATACAAGCCGTTAGGATAACGGAAGCCGCGTAGCTAGGAATCATTTGCCATCGGCAATCCTCAACGATGATCTGCGCAACCGTAACGATATATAGCGCGATTAACGAGTAAACCAGCCGGCTTTTCTTCGATTTTGGTCCCCAAATCGTAGCTATAGCCAGAGCGATAATGAATAGTATGATAACCATTTCTCCGAATCTCAAGTTAGTTCCTCCTATGTGTAACGGTTATTGTGGTTTATCGATGTCTGCTGTTCAAAGGAAGGAAGATTCATCGGTTATTTGTTTAGGTTTTCTAAGAAACAAGCTGAGTACCAGTCCTACGCAAGCAATGCAGGCAGCCAGGAAAAAGGTGTCCGCAAAGGATGCAGCATGGGAATCCATAGGGTTGGCTCCAACAGCGTTACTCGGCAGGCTTGACGTCATCCGGGAAGATAAATATCCCGTGAAGCCGGCTACGGCAAACGAGGCGATGACCTGCTGTGATGCACTCGTGAGCGGAGTAACCCGGCTTACAAGGTGCTTAGGGGTTGCATTTAATACATGCGTATTCAGGGACATCATCGATAACCCCATGCCGGAGCCCATGAAGAACAATACGATCATGACGAGTAGTAAAGGAGTATCGGTTCGAACAAAGGACATCGTGAACAATGCAGCTGTCGTCAGCGTCATTCCGGCCACAAGCGGGGGACGTGCGCCCACCTTATCAAAAAGCTTTCCTGCCAGAGGCATAAAGATCATGGAACCGACTGCCTGCGGCAGCAGGATGAGCCCGGTCGTCAGCGGAGTGAAACCTCTAATCTGCTGAAGAAGCAGCGGGAATAGCAGCACGGAGCCGAACATCGCTGCCTGCATGATCCAGGAGATGATGATGCCACGTGTAAAATCAGCCGATCTGAACGCACGCAGCTCAAGCAGCGGTTGTTTATGCCGTAAGCAGGACCAAATGAAGAGAAGAAGCGCAATCCCGCCGATAATGATTCCGGATAAAGTCTTGGCGGAAGTCCAGCTTACCCCTCCTTCACTGACTCCATAAGTAATCATGGCAAAAGCTGCGGGTCCAAGCAGCATGCCGACAATGTCCAGAGACGGAGCTTCCTTTTCTGAAAAGGAAGGCAGATGTTTGATGCCCACGTATAGTCCGATCATGCCAATGGGGAGATTGATCAGAAATATCCATTGCCAGCTGACAAACTCGATCAGCCATCCGGACAATACGGGACCGAGCGCTGGTGCAAGCAGTAATGGAATTCCAAACATCCCTATGATAGAACCTCTTTTGTCCGGAGGTGCCAAACGGTATACCATCGCCATTCCGATTGGCGATACCATGCCGCCACCCATGCCTTGAATAACCCGAAAGGCGATGAGCTGCTCGGCTGTCTGGGCAAAAGCACATAACACGGATCCTATCGTAAACAATCCGATCGATATGAGAAACACTCGTTTGGGCTGAAATTTATCCGACAGCCATCCCGCGAGAGGGATGACCGCGGACAATGCAAGCGTGTACGCGGCGATCAACCATTGAATGGTATGCAGGGGGCTATCAAAATATTGAACTAGCGTAGGTACGGCGACATTGACAACCGTGCTGTCCAACAGAACCATGAAGGTGCCGATGATGACGGCCAGTAATGGCGCAAGGATGTCTTTAATTGCAAAAGCTCTTTCTTCAGAGGTGTTACCGACAATTGCAGATGGATCTGACATGATGGTGAACCTGCTTTCTTTTAAAAATTTCGAGATTTGTACTTTATAGTTTTTAAAAAAACCAACCAGTCATTTATAATAGTAACGATGAACGTAATTTGTGTCAAACGGGCATCCAAGCTTTATGCGACCGTTACCCTTGAAGGTGTAAGCAAACCCTTTAACTTGGATATTCCGATACAAAAATAAATTCGCAATTGATAAGAAATATACGTACATTTGGCATGCTATGATCTGAAGGGAGAGGAAGTCTTGGAAGCAAGCTGGTTTTGACATTTAATTTACTTATACGAGGGAGTGTACCAATCGATGATTAGCAAAGTTGGTCAAATTATGGTGTATGTGAATAATCAGGATCAAGCCGTAAAGTTTTGGACTGAAGTGGTAGGATTTCAAGTCATATCAGAAGAAAATAACGGTGAAATGAGATGGATTGAAATTGCTCCTACGAAGGAAGCAGAAACAACCATCATTCATTCTGCATGATAAGGAGCTCGTAGCCAAAATGTCGCCAGGATTACATTTGGACACACCTTTTTTAATGTTTATCACGGACGATTTCGATGCGCTGCACAGCCATCTAACCAGCCACAATATCACGGTCGGCGAAGTGGTGAATATGCCTTCCGGTAGAGTGTTCAACTTTGCAGACTATGAAGAAAACTATTTTGCTGTCATGGAAAAATAATAATAACCGGTCCGTAAGAACAACCATAGATCACATGGATGTGAAGTCGCCTATCTGGCGGCTTTTTGTATGTCTTTTATAGGGAAGAAATACTCCTGCTGACATGCTTTTGCCGCTTGATTCAGACCGATGAGATGATGTGCGTTATACTTTTTCCCTGCATTCGCTATAATGGATACAGTGATTTAAGGAAAGGAATGTCATGCATGAAGAACGTGATCGTTATTGGTTCGGGAATACTTGGGGCATCGACTGCTTATCAGTTAGCCAAAATGGGAGCGGAAGTGCTTATTATAGACCGCAATGATAAAGGACAGGCTACGGATGCCGCCGCAGGCATCATCTGCCCCTGGCTATCGCAAAGACGGAATCAGGCTTGGTACCAATTAGCCAAGGCCGGCGCGCGTTATTATCCTGAGTTAGTAAAGGAGCTCATCAGCGAAGGCGAGACAGAAACAGGTTACGCACAGGTCGGGGCTCTTAGCATTCACGAGGATTTGGATAAAATCCGCAAGATGGAGGAACGGGCCTATAACAGAAAAGCGGATGCTCCGGAAATCGGTGAGATAACCCGGCTGAATGAGGAAGAAACCCACGAGCGTTTCCCATTGCTCCGAGAAGGCTATCATTCCGTTCACATTAGCGGCGCAGCCCGTGTCGATGGTCGTGCACTGCGCGATGCGCTGATCCGGTCCGCTCAGAGGAATGGGGCCAAGCTTATAAACGGGGATGCCGCATTGTTATATCAAGCAAATCGCGTAACCGGAGCAGCTGTCGGAGCAAGCAGCTTTGCGGCAGATGAAGTCATTGTTTGTGCTGGTGCATGGGCTAATCAGCTGCTTCAGCCACTAGGCATTCATTTTCAGGTTCGTTTTCAAAAAGCGCAAATCATGCATGTGCAGGCGGCTGATCAGCAAGATACAGGCGCTTGGCCGGTCGTCATGCCGCCATCGGATCAATATTTACTCTCTTTTGATAACCAGAAGATTGTGATCGGAGCGACTCACGAAAATGAAGTCGAAGGCTACGATACGAGAATAACAGCCGGCGGCATGCAGGAAATCCTGAATAAAGGATTGGTCTTGGCGCCGGGACTAGCTGACAGCACGTTTCAGGAAGTACGTGTCGGATTTCGTCCGTTTACCCCTGGATTTCTTCCGGTAATAGGTGCTGTCCCTGGCTGGGAAGGCCTTATAACGGCAAACGGCCTGGGCGCGTCAGGACTGACGATGGGCCCCTTTATCGGTAGTCAATTGGCGAAATTGGCTCTTGGAATACTACTGGATATCGACATCGATGCCTATGATATCCGTACAGCAATCGAAGAGAGTTGAAGCATGGCTAATCGGTTTTGAGCAAGCAATTGGTGAGCGGCATCTTCAGTCACGGGATCATGCGTGCATGTGGACGAAGTGAGGTTGAATTTGAATATGAGGAAAGCCGCGAAATTCGCGGCTTTTGTTGTTGAGAGAGATTGGTTTCCAATTGATTATACGGCGGATAATGATTCGTTCACGCTTTTTGCTTTCAGCCTGCCAAACAGGAAGCGTACGGTTGGTCCTACAATGAGGAGTTGAAGCGGCAGCGCAAACACGAAATTTTTAATGAAGATGGAGAAGTAGCTTCCAAGCAGTGATTCCCCTCCGAGCCCGTTTGCATAGTAGGAGGACGCTAGCCCGTACATGGACATAAAAGTAACCATGCCGATCACCATACAAAACGCCATCATCACAATCATAAGAATTTTACTGGATTTATTACGCAAAAAGGAAAAAACAACTTTCTTTGCTATGGGTCCGACAACAAACGATTCCAATAAGAAGGCAATCACAAAGCCCAACGCCAATTGCAGGAGTATGACCATAAACGATATTTTCCCAATTAATCCGTTTGTGAACAAATTGTAGCAGGTCATCATGATAACCATCCCCGCACACATCATCAAACCAAAATACACACTTTCTTTTTTTGTCGCTGGCAATTTCATCATCCTTTCTAGTTACCTTTGTCATTATAGAGATTGGAGAAAGCCTCTCGTAAGTGAAAATTTTGTGAACATTTTCTGAAAATATTCCTTTGTAAAGTAAAACAATGACTAATTTTATTGCGACACCGTCTCGGTATACAGGACATGTTTATGATCAAAAAGAAGCGGCAGTTTCAGGAAGATGTCCAGAACATGTTCTCGCTAGTTGATGAGCTCATTCAAGATCGTAGGAAGTATGGCGGTGAAGAAGAGGATTTGCTCGCGCATATGCTGGAAGGCGTCGATCCTGACACAGGCGAGCGCCTGGATCAAGAGAATATTCGTTATCAGATGATAACGTTTCTTATCGCGGGGCATGAGACGACAAGCGGATTGCTGTCCTTTGCTATTTATTATTTCTGAAAAATCCGGATAAATTGCAAAAAGCGGTAAGCGAGGTGGACCACGTCCTGATAGATCCCGTGCCGACTTACAACGCAGAAGAGGCTGCCGCCTGGCTATCTCGGCTGGAGGCGTCGGGATAATATGTAAAAGACGTCTGGGCGGGATGAATGTCATACCAGCGACGAAATTCGATCTACAGATCTCCTTTCGATCCAGTACTGTTTTTATGTTAAGATGATCGTACATGAGTAATCGAAGAGATTCCAAGGAGAGTGTGACTTATGCGCGAAACAGAATCCTGTGTTCCGACTGGCGTAAAACCTCATGACACCGGCTTTGGTTATACGTTATCCTTGATCGGCGGTAAATATAAAATGATTATCTTGTACTGGCTGTCTGAAAATAAGGTAATGCGGCATAATGAGCTGAAGCGAAGCATTGGTTCGATATCCTTTAAAACGCTAAGCATCATGTTAAAGGAGCTGGAGGCCGATGAGCTAATCGTTCGAACGGAATATCCCCAGGTCCCTCCAAAAGTCGAATACACCTTGTCGGAACGCGGACTCTCCCTCCTTCCTGTGTTGCATATGATGTGCGAGTGGGGAGAGAAGAACAGTTTGCCGGCTCCGGAAGCTGTACAGCGTGAAGCGTGAGGTTTTGTTATATCCAAAGAAGTATTTCCTTGTCCAAGGAAATACTTCTTTTTATAACGGCTTCATTCGGTTTAATTATCACAGGTTGTCTATGAACTTCAAATAGTCTCGTGCACTTATATCCAGCGCGCTATCAGGAGGCGATAGGTCCGTGTCAGGCGTGTTGCCGCCAGGAGCAGCCTCTTGCTCATAGTAGGCAAAGAACGAACGATAATCGGCGTCGCAGTAGAGGAAGGTCGTTTCAAAAGGAGTTAGGATCTCGGCAAGCGTGTAGCGATACCTCCCGTCTTCCCGATAATCTTCTTTCTTAATGCCGGCGGATACAGCTAAAGCCACTTTCCGATTCTTTAATTTATCGCCGTTTGAGCCGTAAGCCCAACCATAAGCAAAAACATCGTCAAGCCATTTCTTGAGGAGAGGCGGGCAATTAAACCAATAGATCGGAAACTGCAAAACAAGATGACTATGCGATTCGATAAGCTTTTGTTCTTGTTGCACATCAATCTTCCCATCGGGGTAAACCTTATGCAATTCGTGTACGGTATATTTTTCCGGGTATTGTCGGAGTTCTTCTACCCACCGCTTATTAATGACGGATGTTTTCAGGTTTGGGTGTGTAACGATAACAAGAGTTTTCAATGATTTGTCCTCCTTGAGTTTGATTGATATCCTTGAGTATAAAGCGATCACTGCAATTATGTAAGTATGCACTTTTAGTACAGGTACTTACCAAAAGGTGAGTGCTGTAAAGGACAATACCGTTAATACATTGTAGAGTCACAGAAAAATAAATGACAACCATGATTGCATATTATGATATATAATAATTTGCACTGAGTGTATTAGAATGAGCTCTCGCGGGTACATAATTTCTAGATCACTCTCTGAATGACCGTTAAATGTATGTAAGGTCTAAATTCGGAGATATTATCTGGTATCATATTATTTTCATAAAGGAGTTCTTGTTTAATGGTAGATTTTTTTATGAAATTCAATCCCATTATCCAAGCATTACTAGCCACCTTGTTTACTTGGGGAATGACGGCATTAGGGGCGGCTCTTGTTTTTTTTACAAAAACCTTGAACCAGCGCCTGCTGGATAGTATGTTGGGTTTTGCCGGCGGTGTCATGATTGCGGCCAGTTACTGGTCCTTATTGGCTCCAGCCATCGAGATGTCGGAAGGCAATGCGATTGGAAACTGGTTTCCGGCAGCCTTTGGATTTTTATTAGGTGGAGTTTTTATATGGGGAATCGATAAGGTATTACCCCATCTTCATCCCAATTCTCCGATTGGAGGAGCGGAAGGATATAACCCCAAAGTGAGAAAACGGAGTACTCTGCTGGTACTCGCAATTACCCTCCACAACATTCCTGAAGGGTTAGCGGTCGGGATCGCATTCGGTGCGCTTGCCAATGGAGGGACTGAAGCATCGCTGGTGGGGGCTTTGACGCTGGCTTTGGGAATCGGTATTCAAAACTTCCCGGAGGGCGTTGCGGTTTCCATGCCTCTGCGAGGTGACGGAATGTCTCAGAGAAAAAGCTTTTTCTATGGACAATTCTCGGGTATGGTAGAACCCATTGCCGCGGTAATCGGCGCGGTAGCCGTCGCCTTTATTGAACCCATGCTTCCTTACGCATTGAGTTTCGCGGCCGGTGCGATGATTTTCGTTGTAGCCGAAGAGGTCATACCAAGCTCGCAAGAAAAAGGGAATAAGGATTTGGCTTCCATGAGTTTAATGTTCGGTTTTGTATTGATGATGATTCTTGATGTGGCGTTGGGATAGCGCAAAGAACAGCCAGCCGGGTGCGGACTGGCTGTTTTGCTGTTCATATCGGTTGAATGGGAGTAGGGTTTACACGCCATGCTATCATGTAATGATCGTATGTGATTTTCCCGGCTAAGCTATACTGGACTAAAGTCGAGGTTCCCGTCTCATTCGCGGGACCAATGCTCAAGTCTCTAAATGGATGCTATACTGAATAGGACTTCAGGATTTGGCAGGAGAGAGACAAAAAGGGACGACGGAAGGAATGGGAACAAGCTATGCAAAAGAAAACAGGTATATTGATCGTAGTGGCCGGCGTACTGCTGCTGCTCTTTACGATGAACCCGATGAACATTTTTTCGGATGTACCATTCGGATTTTCCTTTAAGACCAAAAAAATTAATGAAGAGAAAACATTCGCCGCTGATGATTACCGGGATTTGTCCCTACAGACTGGAAGCTCCGACATTGAAATCACCAAAGGAAATGCAGACGAGATTAAAGTCCGGTTGAACGGAAAGGTAAGCACGAAAAATGCAGACCAAGTGAAATTGAAGGTCGAGCCGAACGGAGATACGCTGGTAATCGGGGTTGATGTTCCTGACGGTATTGAGCTTGGCGTGAATATTATGGATGTCGATTTAACCGTGGAATTACCGGAAAAGCAATGGACAGAGGCCCAAATTGAAAGCGGAAGCGGCGATATCGAGATCGGGAAGATGCGGGGAGATGCTGTCACCGTTAAGGCAGGCAGCGGGAATATCAATATTCAAGAAGTAAATGCAGGCTCACTTTCGGTGTATACGGGCAGTGGTGATATTGAGGCAATGGAGATTGAAGCCGAATCCTTCATGCTGGAATCAGGATCCGGCACTATAGAGGCGGAACGCTACCATGCCACAACGGTGAACTTTCAGGCTGGAAGCGGGGACGTTGAACTGAAAGACGGGGAGTCGGCCTTACAAGGAAAGACAGGCTCCGGAAACATACACCTGGAATCGGAGCGGTTGATCCATAATACCGACCTCCGAGCCGGAAGCGGGAACGTAACCATCGATCTGGCTCAAGAGCCTTCCTCCCTCGAAGTTGATTTTCAAGGAAGCTCCGGTGAAGGGAAAATCGAGTGGGACGGAATACAGTTTGAGGTGAAAGACGAAGACGAAGGCAGGCTGAAAGGGACGTTCGGCAATGGCGACATAACGCTGAAAGTTCGCACAGGCTCTGGAAACTTCAAGCTGGAATAAAAAGTTGATCACACAATAGAATTTGACGAGTTGAAGAGAAGACACCCCGAATTGGTATTCTCCCCTCATGGCAGACAACGAAAAGGAGACATCTGTTAAGATGGCCTTCATGTTGTCTGCCGGAGGGGTTTTTTCATGGGAAAAACAGGACGTGCCAACAAGAAAATATGCTGAGGCTGTTAAGAAAGAGGCCGTGCGGCTAGTTATTAGGAGAACATGTTCTATCGCCAGGCGCCGGACGACCGGGCTGCGGAATATGACACAGACGGAGGTTGCCAGCCTTGAGGAAGAAGCGGCTTCTGAAGCTGGCGGACGTTTCGGGTTGATTATTGCAAGTGTGCGGGAGGCTTATGAGATGATGCACGAAAACAACAGGAGCAGCTGCTAATAGAACACACTATGGCTTCCACCTCTGGAGCCACCCTTCTGTACTTGCGTATAACACTCGTCTCATCTCACGGAACGCTCAAGAAAAATGAAACGACCGCTTCCCATTGGAGTTCCGGGAAACGGTCGCAGCTTACAGATGTCACTTTATTGGCGTCAACTTGGCAGGGGTATGACCAACTTCGATGTCTCTTTCATTAAAAACCAAAGGCTTGTTGAATCAGTCTCGCATAGATGGCGGCAGCTTCCTTGCGCAGAAGTTTGTCGGACGGCCGGTAATCGGCAGCCCCGTGTGCGTCTGTTGTCACCTCGGGTCCATGCATCCCGGATCCGACCATGAACTGTACGGCTTCGTCTGCCCATGCAGCCGGTTTTGAGCTGAGTTTAGCCGGAACCGCCTTGGCACCAAGGGTGTTTTGTGCCACACGCCATATTATAGCAGCAGCCTCTTGGCGCGTGATCGGCTGATCCGGTTCAAAGTTCTGGGTCGGTGTGCCGGTGACACCCCCCATGTCCGCGACATTCTGCACATAACCTGCGAGTGGGTGCCCTTGCATATCCTTGAACGAACTCGGGTTATCGCTAGGCTTCATCCCGGCCAGCCGGCTCATAACACTGACAAACTCTGCCCGCGTAATCGGTTCATTCGGTCGGAAGGTGGATTGCTCATTCTCTCCAAAAGCCTTGAGGGACTGTAAGAAGTAGATATCCTTGGCATAAGGGTCCTCTTCCGGAACGTCGCTGTACCCAGCAGGCTCCTCGAGCTTCTCTGACATGCTGTCTATCGCCGTATAATACATATACGTCACATTGCCGTTATGATCTTCCTTGAACGCGGCCGGCGTACCGTTCTCATCTACGAATCGCAGCGGACCGACCGGCTCGAGTTTATGTTCGCCCAATGCATCCGAGACCAATAACTCACCTTGGCCAGCCTTCACCTGCGTGGCGATAATCGGTGTTCTCAAACTTCTGAACATGCCCTCGAATTTCTTGAGCTGCTCCTGATTAAGCGGGAAGTCGTTCTGCTGAACCTGCTTCTTCGGATAAAAATGATCCATAAACGCGGTGAAAAATTCGGCTCGTATCGATGTGCTCACGTCACTGTTAACAACGATCAGGCCTCCGACATTCTGGTCGGGAAGAAGCCAAAGCCAGGAATGATAGCCATCCAAATCGCCACCTTTGCCAATGAGGGTTTGGCCGTTATGGCTGCTGTGCATAAACGACTCAAAACCGTATGACATCAACGGAAGACCGGCTGCATCATAATGCGTCTGATGCATCAAGTGCATGGTCTCTTCCTTCATTATGCGGGAAGATCCGAACTGGCCCTTATTTAGATGGGCCGTGATGAAATTGGCCATATCGGTACCGGTGGCGAACATGCCGCCTTCCGGTGCGATGGTAGGTATGTTTTGGTATGGCTTATACGGATGACGTTTGGCATTGTAGCCAGTGGCAAGGTTTGCGATGATATCCTCATCCATCCGAAATGCAGCGTGCTCCATCTGTAGCGGAGTGAAAATATGCTTTTTTACATAATCTTCAAACGGTTCTCCCGATACCCGCTCGACAATGTAGCCCTGCATGGAGGAGGCTAGATTATCGTAGCGGTAAGCCTCTCCTGGTGTGCGAACCACAGCTGGTGCATTTAACCGGATAAAGTCGGCAAGCGGCATCTCGCCCTTCTGAATGATATGCTGCGGAAGCGAGTAGTCGTCCGTAAAGTCGAAGCCAGTCGTATGGGTCAATAAATGCTCAACGGTGACAGGTCTCCCGGTGTTGTTGGTGATCTTAACATCCGGCATATAATCGGTTATGTTTTGCTTCAGGTCGATCTTCCCTTCCTCTACAAGTTGCATGACCGCCGTCGCAGTTATCGATTTGGATATCGAGGCCATGCGGAACAAGGTCCGATCGGGATCAATCTTTTTCTTGGATTCAAGGTCGGCATAGCCGTAGCCCGTATTCAGCAGTACCTTGTCGTCTTTTACGATCACAACAAGCGCACCGGCCAGCATGTCCGAAACCTGGGGTTTGGCAAAATAGGCGTCGGTGAACGCCTTGACTTCTTTGGAGCTCAGTACCGGTGCTCCCGTATGCTGTGTTAAGGCTGTACTTGAGGCGGGTTTAGCCGTATCGGCAAAGATATCGGCAGGGAAAGCCAGCAGGCTAGCGGACAGTACGGAGGCTCTCAGGACACGAATGGTTCTGGATTTGCTTTGTTTATTTGGCTTCATGGGTTCCTCTCCTTGTCAATCGTATTGGATTTCCACTTCATGGTAGACGATGGAGAGGGATGGAAGAACGGTCCACAGAATGAGTTTTAACCGGCTCTTCGGAGGGAACCGGACCTCGACTTTGGTCCAGGAGAGATAGAATAACCGAGCGCGGAATCGATGATTTTATACTATACTCTCTCAATTTGTACAATAAAGTGGCGTTAAATAGGGGATAAACTATCATCTTTTATACTTACTATTTTATAATAGTATAAACATAAAGTTGACTGGGGGATGAGGAAACTGAATCTATACATCAAGGAGAGCGGAAATAAGCAGGCAGCAAGGATGATCGTTTTTTTGCATGGCGGCGGTGTAAGCGGATGGATGTGGAGCAAGCAGATTGCCTTTTTTGAAAACAACTTCTGCCTGATACCTGACTTGCCCGGACATGGGCGCAGCCCCGGCAATCCGCCTTTTTCCATAAGCCGCACCGCGGAGCACCTTAACGAGGTCATTTCGACCAGAGCTGATGGACGGGAGGTTGTTGTCCTCGGCTTTTCACTAGGGGCGCAAATTCTCGTAGAGATGATATGTCAACGACCCGGCCTTATTGATTACGCCATCGTAAACAGCGCATTGCTGAGGCCAATGCCGGCAGCGCTTAAGCTGATTGAACCTTCAGTGCGAATAAGCTTCCCATTAACGAGATACAGATGGTTTTCCAGATGGCAGGCAAGCACGCTGTATGTGAATAAGGTTGACTTTGAGCAGTATTACGCGGAAACTCTGCAGATGAAGCGGGAGATGCTGGTTTCGGTGCTGAAGGAGAATATGTCCTATTCAATCTCTCCGCGGATTCAAGAATCAACAACGAAGCTATTGGTTACGGTTGGGGAGAAGGAGAGAGGCCGTGTTAAAAAGTCGGCTGAAGATCTCGTGCAGCTGAGCGAAAACGCTGACGGGATCATGTTTCCCGGTGTTGGGCACGGCATACCGCTTGCTGATCCGGCGCTGTTTAATCGGGTAGTGAACCATTGGCTTAACACCGGTACTATTCCGGAGGGTACCCCTCATTTATAGCGGAGACGGGCGGATCATAATCCTCCTTATAAATTGCTGTAGACTTTGCCCTTAGGGCAAGGTGTATAGTGATCTTGAACCAAGAGCGATAAACCAGAAAAGAGGTGAACCTTTGCTGTCGATTGGAGAATTCTCCAAAATATGCGAAGTATCTACAAAGACACTTCGATATTACGATGAAATCGGATTAATTCATCCGGATCAGATCAATCCGGAAAACGGTTACCGATATTATTCCATTAGTCAATTAAAGAAAATGCTCTATATTAACCGTTTGAAGTCTTATCATTTTTCGCTGGAAGAAATCAAGGAGATTCTGGACGAGGAAGCGGATCAATCCGAAGAGAAGCTTCGCTTCGCCCTTCATCGCAAGCGTAGGGATATTCAGGAGAAGTTAGACAC
Source organism: Paenibacillus sp. MDMC362 (assembly GCF_003269305.1). Lineage (NCBI taxonomy): Bacteria > Bacillati > Bacillota > Bacilli > Caryophanales > Paenibacillaceae > Paenibacillus > Paenibacillus sp. MDMC362. Next base: position 21,049 of record NZ_QLYT01000047.1, on the reverse strand, counting down.
GTATGAATATATCCTAAAACAAATGAACCAGGATATCTTGAATCTGGAGCAGGGCATACATCTGATGTCATATCTGGATCAAATCGAAGTGCAGCTTATTGAAACGAGTCCCATGAATATCCTTTACATGCGTCAGATGATGAGCAGTGATGACTATGCTTTAGGATACGGCGGGTATTACAGCAGATTGTACGAAAAGATTGCCAGGGAGCAGCTTACCTTGGTCGGAACACCCATGACGATATATCACAGTCCGGAATTCTATCCTGCAGGCAATGACACCGAGTTTGCCCTTCCGGTCAGGGAGGCTGTAAAGGGAACAAGAGAGTTGTGCGGGGGCCTTTGCGCGAGGTCTGTTTTAAAGGGGGCTTACTCCAATTTGACATCGGTATATGCCAAACTGAGGGAATGGGTAGAGGATGAAGGATATGCATTGACTCAATCCCCCTATGAAGTTTATGTAACCGACCCCTATCAAGCCTTGACTGCCGAAGAAATGGTTACCGAGGTATATTTCCCCGTGACCAAAAAATAAGAGATTTACATATACCATATAGCTTAAATAACAAATTCTGGGGGTGTCTATTATGAAAAGCTACTGGCCAACGACATTATGGCAAACTCTAGCCCCTGCGAAGGTAGGGATGGACGCTGACAAGCTTTCAGGGCTGGACTCATGGATCAAAACCGAATATCCCGATATTCATGGCATAGTCGTGGTTCGACACGGAGCTATCGTTTATGAAAAATATGATCATGGGTATGGACCGGAGGATCGGCACCATGTTGCATCGGTTACAAAGAGTATCATATCCGCACTCATTGGCATTGCTATAGACGCAGGCTATATACAACATGCAGATCAGAAGGTGCTGGATTTTTTCCCCGAATATGAACATAAGGCTCACGCTCAACAACAGGAAGTCACGATACGCCATCTGCTCACGATGACGGCACCTTATCCATTTGAGGATTGGCACGAACCGCTGGACAAACTGTGCATGCAGTCGGATTGGGTTCAATATGCGCTGGATATGCTGGGTGAAGGAGGAAATCTGGGGGCATTTAAGTATTCTACTGCAGGGGTGCATCTTCTCTCAGCTGTCATAACCCGCAGCACAGGAAAAAGTGCCCGCGCGTTTGCTAATGAACACTTGTTTAAACCGATCGGCATGAACGAAATTCCGGATTATGACATGAATTCTTTCGGATTTGATGATTTATTCGGAAAAGACGTCAGGGGATGGGTCAAAGATCCGGCCGGTAATTCTACTGGAGGATGGGGGCTTACGCTAACTCCTCGAGATATGGCTCGTTTCGGCTTTCTTTATCTGAACCGCGGCACATGGGACAATCAGCCCATTATATCGGGGGCATGGATTGACCAATCAACGGCGATGAATTCCAACCATTATGGATATCTATGGTGGCTGCGCGATGAGGACGGGGTATCTGCATACTCGGCAGTAGGCGATGGAGGCAATATCATTTGCTGCATTCCGAAGCAAGACTTGGTCGTAGCCATTGCATCAGGATTCACCGTCAATCCTCCGGATCGATGGACACTGATTAAAGAACGCATTGTCCCGGCGATCCTAAACTAAATAGATCATCGCAATCTTTATCTCGGCATCAGTTTCAATATGAGTACGATGTCAAGAGAACAAGAATATCTGCGCATCTGAGGCCGCCAAATTGGCGGCTTTTATGGTTGCTGCACACTCTTTCAGGCAAAAATCGCAATCGGTGGCCCTTCTTAGCCATTCTGATGTTACGCGTATTTTCATACATTGTATGGACAAGCGAAAACAGAAATAAGCAGAGGGTGGGGAGGAATCGTTGTGAAGCTGCATCAAATCCAAGTGACGGGCATGACTTGCACGGCTTGTGCAGCCCGGATCGAGAAAGTTCTTCGTAAGGTGCAAGGCATTCAATCTGTTCGTGTTAGCCTCGCCTTATCTCAGGCCACGATTCATTATGAACCGACGCAGATTGGTATAGAGAAGATCATGGAGAAAATCGAAAAACTTGGCTATGGAGCGACTGACAGGCTGTCGCATCCACAGGCCGGGATCGATGCGGAGACGGGAGCTTATCGCATCCGGTTTATTATTGCCGCTTGTTTATCCATGCCGCTTATATGGGCGATGATGGCTCATGTTGCCGATTGGCCAGCACAATGGATACCGAATTTGTTGATGGAACCCGTATTTCAATGGGTGCTCGCTACCTTGCTTCAGTTTGGCGTAGGGTATCCTTTCTATTACGGAGCTTACCAGGCATTGATCCATCGTACGGCAAACATGGATACTCTCGTTGCGTTAAGTACCTCGGTGGCTTACTTCTACAGCCACTATGTCATGTTTGAATCCCGGGACAGCTTCACGCATCCAACGCTTTATTTTGATACGATCGCGATGGTGATGACTGCGGTTCTGCTGGGTAAGTGGCTTGAGACCATGGCTAAAGGCAGAGCGTTGAAACAGCTTAGTGCCTTATATGAGCTTCAGGTTAAACGGGTTCGAGTCATACGCAGTCATGGGGAAGAATGGATTTCTGCGGATCAGGTGCAGATCGGAGACCGCATCCGGGTCAATCAGGGGGAATGGATTTCCATTGACGGATTTGTTCAGTCGGGATCGGCGGATGCCGATGAATCTATGCTGACTGGTGAAAGTACAGCGGTGGCCAAGGGCATGAAAGATCGAGTCTACGCTGGCACGCGTTGTCTGATTGGGAGTTTGGACATCGTGGTTGATAAGTATCATGACGAAACCCGCCTGTCTCAAATGATTGGGCTAATCGAGTCCGCGCAGCAGGGGAAACCGGCCATTCAGCGAACCGTAGATCGTATAGCGGCGATATTTGTTCCCTTGATGATCGGTTGTGCTGCGCTTACATATGCGGGGTGGCTCTGGTTTTCCCAATCTCCCGATGCATCCGAAACGGCCATGCGCCACGCGCTGTCTGTTTTACTGATCGCCTGTCCCTGTGCGCTTGGATTAGCTACGCCGGTATCCATCCTGATCGCAACCGGCTCGTCCGCCCAAAGAGGCGTTCTATTCAAAGACGGCCGTTCTCTGGAGAGTTTGCGCCGAACCGATGTCGTCCTGTTGGATAAGACCGGCACGTTGACGGAAGGAACGCCTCAACTTACGGCGATTCACACTGCGGACGGCACCAAAACGGCTTACACGCTATCCATGTCGGCTGCGCTGGCTTCCCGGTCCGCCCACCCGTTAGCACAAGCCATTGTACGAGCTGCCCAAGACAAACATTCCCCCATTTTGGAAGCCCAGAAATTTCAAGAGCGGGTGGGGAAAGGGATGGAAGGCTATGTCAAAGGAGAGCATGTATGCGTGGGAAATCGAAGATGGCTGCTGGAGCAGGGCATACAGCTGGAGAGTCCTCCAGATCACCCCGGCTATACAAGGATTTATGTCGCCGTGAACGGGAAGGGCATCGGATCGCTTGTATTGATTGACAAGCTTAGAAAAGACGCCCGGAAGATTGTGCAGGAGTTAAAGCGCAGAGCCGATGTGTGGATGGTAACCGGCGATGAGGAGCAAGCCGCCGTGGCGGTGGCTGCCGCGGCCGGGATCGATCAGATGCGTGCAGGCATGCTTCCTGAAGACAAGCTGGTGTTCATCCGCGAGCTTCAACATCAAGGGCGTTCCGTTGCGATGATTGGCGATGGCATAAACGATGCGGCTGCGCTAGCCGTGGCTGATGTCGGCATGGCGATGGGCGGGGGAGCGGACGCGGCTAAACAGGCCGGCGACATCGTATTGATCGGAAACAAGCTATTCAACATCATCGATGCGTATACGTGGAGCCGCCAAACGATGCGGAATGTACATCAGAATTTGCTGTTTGCTCTGTTATATAACGCCGTTACCGTACCATTGGCCGCATGCGGTTATTTGGATCCGCGCATCGCTTGCATCGGCATGGCGGCAAGCTCCGTGATTGTTGTTGCGAATGCGCTTAGATTGCAGCTGAAGGTGAAGAGACTGGATAAGAACCGCATAATAATGTGAAGACGGAGTCCCAACCCGTTGATATGCAGCCAAAGGTACGGATCTCGAGCCGAAATGTGGAAGAGACATAACAGATAATTGGCAGGGAACCATGTTGACTATACGGCTAACTGATCCTGAATAACCTCTCTATGAGGTGTAAACCGTCCACTCTTGCGATGCAATAAAAGATAGTAAGAGGAAAAAGCCGCAGTCCGGGGACTGCGGCTATTCCTCAAGGCAGGGGTGTTTGCCATCACACATCTGAGGCAGGAAGGATCACTACGCCAGCTCCAACACAACCATTTGATGATTATCCAAATATGGAACCGTGTAGTTGATCTCCTCTTGATTATTGAGTGTAAAAGGAAGTTCCTCCATCGAGGGAGCTAAATAGACCCGTTTAACCGAAGCCTGGGACGGGAGACGCAAGCCGACGGAAACATCCCGCAGCGGAACGATGTCTTCAATGACTTCAACACGCCCCTTCAACACAGGAGTGGCATACAGCAGGTGATTTATGTAGCGATTCTCGCCCTGCTGAAACTGAAGCGTCACAATGCCTCGTGCCGGCAAATCGCAGCTCAAGGAAGGCTGCGGCAGGAGCCGGGCGAGAGCATGCAATACCATCTCTTTCAGAATGAGATGTCCGTTGTCCGCGTAATCGCCGAACACATTCCAAGCGATATAGATACCGCTCACGCTTTCGATCATGCCGGGGCCGCTGTCCTCCCCCGCGCTTGGCGTGTGCTGATGCGAGCAGAACGTGAACACGTCCCGGTTAAAGTACGGATTCTCCCGGCTGCCAAGCGTACGGCCACCGTTTAGTTCAACCTGCTGTCCCTCGCCGTACATGACAAATGAAGCAGGGAGAAGGGGCCCTGGAGTAAAGTCCGGACGGAAATATGACGGACGGTAAGGGCTGGCGCCTCTCCAGTTCAGTCCAAGATCAAGGGCAAAGGCGCTGCCGTCCGGAACCAAACCTGAGCGACCCGTGGCCAGAAGCTTGCCGCCGCTTGCGGTAAAAGCGCGGATAGCTTCTCCCAATGCCGGCCATACCGGCACATCATCCGGCAAAATCAGCACTTTGTAGAGGCTGAAATCAGCACTGGCATCCACGATGTCGTACAGGTAATGTCCTTCGGTCAGGATGCGTACGGCTCCGGCATCCGCCAGATTGTTCCGGTCTTCCGACTTCCGTGCTTCGGGACAAGCCTCCCAAGCAGCCTCCAGCGACAAGACGGCGATATCCGCCACTGAAGATGTTTCGCTGCACCATGGCTCCTTCGCTTCCACCTCCGCATAGGCGGTGCCGATCAAGGCGTAGGTCGCTTCATCCATGAGGCCGGAAGGGTGAAGCTGATCGCCGATTGAGCACTTGGCGCCGTGGGCGAGACTGAGCGCCGTTTCGAAGCGCAGCGCGTTCGGATGCTTATAACCGCCGAATTCGCCCCAGGAGGTATGGAATTTGCCCGTCATGCCGAGATAGTCCATGCCAAGCGTCTGTGCATAGCGTGCGGACAGCGGGAAGTGATCGTAACCCCAGCCTCCGGTCGGCAGCGATTCCAGTTCCAGATGACTGTTGACTTGGGCAAGGTCGCGGCGGCCGCGACGCTGATGGCCGCTGTTATGGAAAACCGGAAGACCGGGCTTGATCTCGTCCACCGTTTCCCGAACGCGGCGGGCATAATTCAGGTAGGTTGCCTCGCCCAGGGCGGCAACGGCTGCTTCATCGCGAGGGTCTTGACCGGCTGATCGCAGCGCGGCCACGCAATGCTGACACCGGCATTTACGGGTCCCGACGATATCAAGGAAAATGCCGTCCGCATCATAGCTGGAAACTACCTCACGAATTTGCTCAATCAAGATGTCCAGGTAAGGCGTATTCAAGCAAAACTCGTGGTAGCCGGGGGTCATGAAATCTTTCACCCAGCGCGTACGATCTTCCGCATCGCGGATCAGCCATTCGGGATGGCGCCGCGCCAGCTTTTCGTCCAGCCCCGCGGATAAGTACACCGGCGTTTTGACGTCGATTTCGTGGGCGGCAGCAATCATCTCGCCCAGCAGATCGAATGAGAGATGCGGGTGCATTTCATTGGCTTCGCTCGGATGGTATGCCCAGCCGTGATGGCATTTTGAAAACACCGTAATGGAATCGACGTGCCCGGCACGCAGCATGTTCTGGAACTGGGATTTTGAAAAACGGCTTCCGATGTCGGCAATGGCCTCGGATGTATGGAAGTCGAGATGAACCTGACGATAACGCATGCGCAAACAGCCTCCTTAGTCGCTATATGTTAGCGGTTACTTGTGATCAAATGTACCTCTTTTTCATGCGGGCAACCAGTGATAATATAGACTTTAATTAGCACAAAATGAACTTGCGAAAAGGAGGGGATGGCCTTGCTGTGCTTAGAATTCGCCATACCGCCGCTGCCGCAGTCCGTAACGGCCGGACATGCCGTATGGAAGCCGGGAGACAGCCATTTCGCTCGTACCTTCGGCGTTTATGACCTGCTGCTGGTCACAAAAGGAACGCTCTACATGAGGGAGGAACAGACGGAGTATGTGGTAGGCCCGGGAAAGCTGCTGTTGCTGGAAGCGGGGCTGCGGCATGTCGGGCACCGAGCGTGCTTGGAGCATACGGAGATTTATTGGGTGCATTTCATCCATGAGCATCCGGCCGTGCACATCCTGCAGGAGGATATACCCTGGACAAGCCTGCTGTCCAAAGGCACGGTCGAAGACGTTGAGCCCTCATCGCAGCAGCGCATGTACTTGCCGAAGTTTGCATCCATTGAGGTGCAAACCGTGGAGCCGATGCTGCGCGGATTGAACGATACCCACAACGGACTGAACGGGGAGAATGCGCTCCAGCTCCATCTTTTGCTGACCGAGCTGTTTGCCGCGCTGCAGGCAGGCTGCGCTCGGACGTCCGAGCCGGAGCCTTCCGTCCGGCTGGCCCAAGCCGCCGCAGCCTATTTAAACGAACATTGGAGGGAGCCGTTTGAACGGGCCTCGCTTGAGGAAAAGCTCCACTTCCAGGCGAGTTATATCGCCAGATGCATGAAGAGGCATATCGGCAAAACGCCCCTGCAGTATGTACTGCACCTGCGCCTGGAGGAGGCCAAGAAACTGCTTGGCGGCACGGTGCTTGGCATTTCCGAGATCGCGGAACGCGTAGGAATCCGCGATTCCAACTACATGACGCGCCTGTTTACCGCCAAGCTTGGCATGCCGCCCGGCGCTTATCGGCAGATGCTTCGGCAGAAGAAGGAAGGTGGAGGGGATGCGTCACTTGGGCATCCCTCATAAGTAATAAGGCTGTGTACCCAGAGATACGGTGAGTGCGTATCCGTGCAGGGTAACCTTTCGAAAGTTTTTTGCGACATGGTACGTATTTTGTAAGCGGGGGATTGCGCCGGACGATTTTGTCATTTGGGGCGATTATTTCTTCCTTGAAGCGCAAATGCGTTTAAACAACGGGCGGCCCGGTTACTGGTATGAACCCGTGAGGTCAAAAATAATAGAATAATTTCATTTTTTCCCCAAAAAGTGAGAGGCCCTGTGACTTAAAAATAGACAGGGCCTCTCTATACCATGAGCCCTTACTGTTCAGGGCTTTTTTTTGTTCGTGCCTAGTGAAATGAGACAAGTCAGCCTTTCCGATGAACTCGGATAGGAAGCTGCGTCAACATTTGTCCTGCGGCAGAAGGACTCAGGTTATCTTCCAGTTTAAATTCAGGAACCGGTTCAATGCGCGGGAAGAAATCCATGAACCTGCTTATCGCAATATTTGCTTCCAGCCGTGCCAGCGGAGCGCCCAGGCAGAAGTGAGCGCCATTCCCAAAGGTTAAATGCTTTTTGTTATTGGCACGGTGGATGTTCAAGGTGAAGGGATCCTCAAATACCTCTTCATCCATATTGGCAGCACTCATCCAGGCGACGACGAGATCCCCTCGTTTCATATCCACGCCGAGAACATGATTGTCCTGTTTGACGGTTCGATCCATTTTTGCAATGTTAAACCGATAGCGGAGCATTTCCTCGACGGCATTGGGAAGAAGCTCGCGGTTAGCCTGAATTTCCCCGTAAATTTGGTTGTTGTCATATAAGAAGGAATAAAACGAATTGGCTAGCAGATGAGTCGTCGTTTCAATGCCTGCACCCAGGATAAACATCGTCGTTCTGACGATCTCATCGTCCGATAACCGATCCCCGGCCACCTCGGCTTGGATGAGGTCGGAGATGATATCGTCCGCGAGATTGGCTCTTTTTTGGACGATATGAGGATAGAGGTAGTTGTAATATTCCTTGGCTGCATGACGTTTCAGTTCTTGTACATCTTCCGAATGGTTTTTGGGCAAGGGAAGGAACAGTTGGTTTACCCATTCCTTGAATAATAACCGGTCTTCGGAAGGAACTCCGAGCAGATCCGCTATGACGATCGTCGGCAGCGCACTGGCATAATGTTGGACGATGTCAATGACATGGGCGTCTCCCATTTCCTGCAGAAGCTGGTCCGCAATCTCTTGAATGCGCGGTTCCCAGAGCTTCAAGCTGCGAGGGGTGAAAGCGGCCGATATCAAGGCACGGCTTTTTTGGTGTTCCGGCGGGTCTGATTGCAGGTTAATCTTGCTCATTTTCTGGCCTTCGTCATTATCGGCGCCAACGCTGATCATCGTCCGCGTTCTTACACTAGTGAAATATTCATGATCCTTAAGAACCCTCTGGACGTCATTATAACGGAAGACGTTCCAGCTTTGGGTCGCCTGATTATAAACGATGGGCTCATGCTGCAATTTGTGCTTGTACCACTCATAAGGATTGAATTCTTCGGTCGGTGAATGGAATTGCGTGATTTCCTCTAACGAGATGATCTCATGATTCATTACATTCCCTCCAATGCTAGTGTAATCTAACATATGTTAATTTAACATAATGTTATTATTGGTCATAGTTTCCAATGACCCATGTCCAAAGTTCTGTTTATATTCTTCCTTGTCGGATTTTGGTTGAACATATACGCTAGAGGAGTGCTGTTCAATCTGCAGCGGTTTTGTCAAATCCGTCGACGAAAGGCCTGAACGAACATGTATCTTGAACTTCTCATTCTGATCCAAATCGATAAATCCCCGAAACACGGGTATGAAATAAAAAAAGAAATCCAAAAGGATCTCGGTTATTTGATGGACGTCAATCACAACATGTTATACCCGACATTACGAAAATTTACGGATGAGGGATTTGTTCGTAAACATCGAAATGAGCAGGAAGGCAGACCGAATCAGTATGTGTATGAAATTACAGAAGCCGGGAGGGGAAAAATAGCAAATCTCATTAACCAATTCACCGAGAAAGATGCAAAACATCAAATCGAATTCATGGTCAGGGTGTCCCTGTTCGATCGTATTTCGAAGGAGGACCGAATGCGGATATTACATAGGAGAAAGAAGGACTTGGAGGAGCTGCTGGCCGATATCGAGAGAAGACGGAATGAAGGCGGGGACGAGTTGTTCCGTGACGAGGTTCTGCGGTATTCGGTCTCCCAGGTTCAAGGCGAACTGGCGTGGATCGATAGGCTGGTCGACAGTTTAACCTGATGGTTTAAGAATGGCTCGACCAGATCATTGATCAACGTAGCATCAAGCACGACGATGTTTTAGCGATAGGAATGATCAAGGGATTAAGATTTTTAGATATTGGCAAGTTAGAGCAAATGAAGAACATTACGAAATGATATAAAGGAGTATAGTGGAACATGGATCAGACATTGGAAACACTTTTGAACGATATGAACCAGGAGATCGACCAATGGATGGCTTTTATCAGCGATAAAATGCGGATCCCGACTGGACCATTGGCGTTTATGAGCGGGTTCTGAACGGGAACTGCTGATCTTTGCCGCTATCCTGATTCTGAAATACGAGCCCTCTTACAGCAGAAGCACTGGTTTAGCAATGTTGAATTGTGCTAAGGAACTGGGAAGCGAGCGTGCCGAACGATTGACTATGGAAGGAAGCGGGACCTTCGCCAAGGAAGACGTCTGTTTCCGTGACGAAATGGTGGAATGTACGGCCAACGATGTGTTTGCCGAGGTCTCCATAGCCATTAAGCAGGAAACGGGGGAGAGTTACGCTTGCGCGCTCCGGTTTCTGACACACCTACTCAGCTTGTGATTCCCGAAAAGCTGCCAAAAAACTGAAGTCCTCAGTCAAGCAGTGGCTGCCGATTAAAGATGAAACTAAAGATCCAATCGGACATGGAAACCGACGTAAACGTTAAACTGCTGCTCGACCAAGTCCGCGGCCTTCCGTGCTGTGCAATGTGGTATGCGGAAAAACGCGAATGCAAGAATTCGTTCGTATTATGAGAAAAAAAGAAAAGAGGGCAAGCCCTACAAGGTGGTCGTGATCGCTTGCGCCAACAAGCTGTTGCATCACATTTTTGCCATCTTGCAGAAGGGGCAGCCCTACCAAGCTTGAACCATATTTAACCAAAACCTCCATAGATGTGGAGGTTATTCGGGTTGGTCGGAAGAAGTATATTACGAAAAGAGAACTCATCCTACCTGAAATGCTTGACAAACATTAGCTGGTTTTTTTATTGATTTTAGGATTAGAAGTCATATCCAACCGCTTTTTTCACATAAAATGTACAAGCTTGGTATTTGTAGGCGGGAGTGAATGCGATTGAACGTGAATTTGTTGATTAGCTACATTATTCTGGGATTAACTTTGGCTGCTCCCATCGGGCCCGTAAACTCGGCCAGGCTTGATAAAGGCATTAAGAACGGCTTTTGGCATGCTTGGATAGTCGGAGCCGGTTCAATGCTGGCAGATGCAGCTTTTATGTTGCTCATTTATCTAGGTCTCGTTCAATTTCTTAATATTCCGATCGTTCAGATCTTTTTGTGGCTCTTTGGCGGATTCATATTAATTTACAGCGGGGTTGAAAGCATTACGAAAGTGAATAAATTGAAAATCAGTTCGGCGGCGAGAAAAAAGGATTCATTGTTCAGTTGTTTTTTACTTGGATTTTTCATGTCCATCACAAGTCCTTTGTCGATATTGTTTTGGCTGGGGATCTACGGCTCCATTCTGGCCAAGACCGCCTCATCCTACGGGACGAGCCATTTGCTGCTGTATAGCAGCATGATCTTTTTGGGCTTAACCCTCTGGGATCTATGCGTTGCCGGTTTAACGACAGGACTTCGTCGCTTTCTGAATGAGAAAATGCTGACTGCGATTTCGATCATCTCAGGAATATCACTGGTCGGTTTCGGTGTGTACTTTGGTATTCAGGGCGTTCTTGCTTTAACAGGATAACCAAGTGGTCATCTGCCCAATTATGTTCAATCTACATTGGACAAAGCGACAGTATTGGAATGTAAACATAAAATGTTCTCAGTCAATTAGGCAGAAGTTTACATTACAATACGTTGCGAAGGGGCGAAAAACGACTTGCTGAGATCTATCGTGATTCCTGAGCGTTACCAATCCAAGCTAAACAGGATGGAAACGGCTATCGCCATACAAAAAACCAAATCGTATTTCAAGACTGGACTTGAGAAGGCTCTCCGCTTAACCGAGGTCTCCTCACCCGTTATGGTAAAGGAAGGCACAGGTATTAACGACAATTTGAACGGCACGGAACGGACCGTATCTTTTGATGTGATGGATATGAAGGAAGGGCGGGTCGAAATTGTGCAGTCCCTTGCAAAGTGGAAGCGGTCGGCCCTTGCCCAATACGGCTTTAAGAGTGGGGAAGGTTTATACACCGATATGAAAGCCGTCAGGCGGGATGAAAGCATGGATAACCTGCATTCCATATACGTCGATCAGTGGGATTGGGAAAAAGTGATAAGCGAAGACATGCGTACGCTCGCCACCTTAGAACATGAAGTTGTAAGGATATATGATGTGATCAAGTCCGCGGAAGAGCACCTTTATGAACTCTATCCCTTCTTGGAGCCGATCCTCCCGGAGCGAATTTTTTTCATCACGACACAGGAGTTGGAAGATCGTTATCCTCATTTAACGCCAAAGGAAAGGGAAAATGAAATTGTCAGGATATATGGTGCCGTATTCATTATGCAGATTGGCGGAACGATGAAGTCCGGTCAAGTGCATGACGGCCGCTCGCCGGATTATGATGATTGGACGTTAAACGGGGATATTGTTTTGTGGTATCCGGTATTGAATGGTGCGGTGGAGATATCATCCATGGGGATCCGGGTTGATGCTCAATCGCTGTGTCAACAGCTTCTGGCAAGCAGCAGAATGGAACGTTTGAGCCTTGATTTTCACCAAGCCGTCGTAAAAGGAGAGCTGCCGCCAACCATCGGGGGAGGCATCGGACAATCGAGACTGTGCATGTTCCTTCTAAGAAAAGCCCATATCGGCGAAGTACAGGTGTCCGTATGGAATGAGAAAACCCTGAAAGAATGTGAAGAGGGGAACATCCCGCTCCTATAAGAAGCAAAAAGAAAGGATATCTTACAATGAAGGTATCCTTTCTTTATTCATTAGGGATGGTGTTGGTCTGCATCTTATTCCATATCTTAACCATGATTAGCGTCACGATCGCCACAAGCGCTGCCAGGATCAAACTGACAAAAAAACCGGGCCGAATGCTCTCCTCCATGATGGTTCCGGTTACGGCACCGAGCAGGAGGATGATGCCGAATCCACCCAGAATCACATCCCACATTCTGACCTTCAGAATTTTGTAAGCCGAAATGATAATGAACGACCAATTATACATCTGCAATATACCGGCAGCCGTTGTAATGTATTCGTATATTTTCCCGGGCAATAGGAGTGCCGTGACGATTGAAGCGGATAAACCGACCGCGGCAAGCAACAAGGAAGGGAGCGGCAGCTTTCTGAACTTTTCCAGCTTCTTCGTAAAAATACTCGGTGCATCGCCGTCCTTAGCCATCGTCACAAGCAAATTCACTACGGCAAACAACGAAGCACTCATCGTCGAGAATCCGGCCATAATGATCGCTCCATTGAACACATGGGGAAAGAAAGTTAGCGGGTAGCTGGATAGCGCTGTAACGAACGGGCTTTCCTTTTCACTCAAGAGTTTGTAGGAAACCATGAAAACAGCAAGCCCGATGGATATCATGTAAATCACGGTCAGTCCGATGAGCATGACTTTTCCCGACTTAGGAGCATCCTTTTTGTTTTTGAGCTGCATGGACATCAAACCAATGGTTTCGACACCCCCATAGGCATAGAAAGCATATAAGAGCGAGGACCAGAATGCGGGGAATCCGCCAGGGAACACTTGTCCAACCGAATCGGGAAATCCCGGTCTCGCATCGCTGCCCCCGCGAATCCAGCCCATAAGCGCCGCAGTTGAGAGAAGAATAAACATGAGAATCGCCGCTGTTTTTATGACGGCCAATACATTTTCCACCTTATCGAAGCCTTTCGTACCCAGCAGAACGACGGCAATCGATAGTACGGCATAGATGGCTGCGAATATCCATAGCGGAATATCAGGGAACCAAAACTTGGTCAAGATGGACAGAGCCGTCAGCTGACTTCCCATGATTAGAATTTTCGTGCTCCAGTAATTCCATGCGCTTCCGAAACGTGCCCACCGCCCAAACGCTTTTCCCGCATAATAACAAAAGGATCCCTCTTGAGGATCCGCCGTCGTCATTTTGGCCAAAAAATGAAAGACGATATAGGTTCCTATAGCAGCGACTAGAAATGATAAAACCATGGAAGGCCCCGTCAGCTTAATGCCAATGCCGGAACCTAGAAAATACCCCGTACCAATCGTACAACCGATGCCAAGCAGAGAGAGCTGCCACCACTTTAAGCTGCCTTTGCCGCTCTTTTGATCCGATGATGCGGAATCGTTCGGTCCTGCACACCCAGGTGAATCCATAGCCATACCTCCTCTATGGTTAAGCTGTTCATATATCGAGCGGAATATGCATCTTGGCTACGTTCACCAAATCGCCCGTATAATCTGCACAAAAGAATCCACAATAGAGAAGGGCATACAAAACTTTAGGAGGTACGAGAATGCAATTCGAACAACCACAAAATCATCAAAACATGGAGACCGGTATGATTCCTCCACAATTGAACCACGGCGGTCATGAGATGTTTGATGTCCACGAAGTATTGGCAGGGGCTATCAATACGATGAACACGTATACCATGCTGAGCGGACATGTGCAGGACCCGGAGCTTCGGGATATTCTGCAGCGCCAGAAGCAATTTATGGCTGATGAGTATAACATCACGTTAGAGTGTTTTAAATCAGGTCAAGATCCTTCAAAGCCGACGCAAAGCTATAAAATGAAGCAAGGCAACGACTTTATTTACGGCATGAAACCAGGCCAGCCGAAAAAACCGATGCAGTCCACAGCCGAGATCAACGATGAAACCATCGCGCTCAGCATGTTGAATGCAGTGAAATCGGGTGCTACGATGAAAACGAATGCAGCCATGGAATCTACGAATCCGGTCGTACGCCGCGTGCTTGCCGATTCCCTTCCTAACTGCATCGAAATGGCTTATGAAATTTCGCTATATCAGAATAAGCATGGATACTACCAAGTACCGCAGCTGCCTCAACAAGATATGCAGTTCATGCAGAATAGCTACGGCACAGCCCCAATGCCTGGCCATATGCCCCCTCATTAATAACCAAGCGCTTTGTCCGTATGGACAGGGCGCTTTTTTTAATTCTTCTAAAAGGAACAACGATACATAACATCAGCGACTGGATATTAATTGAGAATGATTATCACCTAGATTATAATAGGATAAAACAATGTTACAGTCTGAAGGGGTGGCCGTCAGCATGGAAGAAACGCAATATTCGCTGTTTGGAGCACACTATATCAAGCTTGGTCATACCGAAGAGGCTGCCGGCGGATTCATGGAAACACATACCATGTTATTGGTAAGTAAAGGCTCAGGTGATTTGTATTTGAATGGAGTTAGGCATCGATTGAAAGCGAAGGCGATTTGTTATTGTCCGCCGGGGACGATTGCCGACATACGCCGGACGCCAAACTCGTCGGTTCCCCTCGAGCTTTATGAATTGCAATACGATGTATGGGAGATCAAGGAGCGGACAATAAGCCGAATCGCATACGGCAAGCGAATCTCTGCACTGATGGACACCGGCAAGCTTCCCGTCACCGCTACGCACGAGGCACTTGTTCTGGTTCAAGAACTATACCAATTCAAGCAATTACCCGGAGTCAGCAGCGAGAGACTTGCAACAAACCTTCGAATAGATGCGGTATTTAAACAACTGTTGGGTACGCTGCTGCAGTCAACCGACGATGAGGAGCGGGAAGAGGATTGGCTGGAGCGGATGAGACTTGCGGTGGATTATCTGGAAAAGCATTTTGCAGAGGCGATAACGCGTAACGGCATGGCCAAAAGGGTAGGACTAACGCCGGAACACTTCTCCGTATCGTTCAAAAGAGCAACGGGATCCGGCTTCACGGAGTATCTGACGCGGCTTCGCCTAGAGAAAGCTAGGGAGGAATTGCTTAGCGGCGACGATCGTAATCTCGATCGAATCGCGCGGGAAATCGGCTACCAGGACGGTTTATATTTAAGCCGGAAATTCAAGCAGTATTTCGGTTACTCTCCTCGCGATTATATTCAGCGTCCGAAGCGTATTGTGGCCTTGCAATACGTGGGCCATTTGCTGGCGCTTGGACTTACGCCCGCAGGAACCTCGACCAATCTGCTGCGTGCCCGTCCCTATGTCGGGAAGCTGGGGAATGCAGCGGACGTAGGAGATGCTCGATCGCTTCAGACGATATCATCGTTGCAGCCCGATCTGATCGTCACGTCCGGACCGAACAGCGAGCCCTTATCCCAGCTTGCTCCAACCATTTCACTTCCTTGGGGACAGGAAGACCCGCTCGATGAACTGCATCGGTTAGGCAGAGCACTCAATCGTGAACGCGAAGCGATGGACTGGATTGATGGATTTCGAGCGAAGGAGGAGCAAGCTGCTGCTCAAGTAGCTAAACTGATCGGTTCACATGCTACGGCTGCCGTGTTTGAGTTTTGGGCGGATCGGCTATGGGCGGTTAATGTGGCGTATGGCAGAGGCCTGCGGAATTTATATCAGACGTTCTCGTTTCGGCCACCAGGACCGCTTGCAGAACACGTATTAGGTGAGGGAGTCGGCTTGGAGCTAACGCCGGACATGCTGGCAGCATATGCCGCAGACTATATGTTTGTAACCATCTGGGAAGGTGGTGGAGGTGCAGGATATGCAGAACGTGTCATGAGCAGCAAGGAATGGAGAACTTTGCCTGCCGTCCGAAACGGGAATGTATTCTTTCTCGATCTGGAGCTTTTTAAATATAATGACCCGCTCGCTTTGGAGCAGCAATTGTCCATACTTACCGACCTTCTAACAAATGTCCATAGAACCGCTTACGGAACGCAATAGACTCGTTCAACCCTTGCCGTTATCATAATAATAATGATAATCATTATCAATGCGATGGAGGGTTCAAAGATGTGGTTGCTTAAAGGATTGATGTTGTCTCTGATCGGAAGTATGATCATTGTGCTGGGTGCTTGCGGAGACACACAGCAGAAAAGGGAAGTTGTTAAAACCGACGGCGACCCGCAAACAGGGACAACACGTAAATATGAAACGGTCATGGGCGAGATCGAGATTCCGAAGGATCCGAAGCGAATTGTCGCGACGCAGTATCTCGGCCATCTGCTAACCTTGGGCGTTAAGCCAGTCGGCGCCGGTACGGCCAGCCTGAATCAATATTTTTTGCAGGATCTGACCGATGGCATCGAGGATATCGGTGACGATCAGGCGGCGCTTGAGAAAATCATATCCCTTGATCCCGATCTCATTATTAGACCTTCCGATAAGAACTATGAGCAATTCGCCAAAATCGCGCCGACGATTGTTATTCCTTGGGGAGCAAAAGATCTGTATGCCGAGCTGCGTGAATTCGGAGAATTCCTCGGGAAATCGGAGGAAGCAGAGGAAGCGATTCGGCATTATGAGGAGAAGCTTGCAGAGGCCAAGGCGAAGCTGGACGGAGTCGTGAAGGAAGGAGAAACGGTTGGCGTCTATGAGATTTGGGCGAAAAATTTCTGGGTTGTAGGTGAGAGCTTTGGGCGCGGTACCCGCAATCTGTATTCGGGTCTCGGCTATCAGCCGCCAGAAGCCGTCAAAGAGCAGATCGTAAACGGAGGGGCCGGTCTGGACATTTCCCTGGAATCGTTGCCGAAGATGGCCGCGGATTATATGTTCGTGACGGTCTACGATGCGGACGGAGGCGGGGATCGTGCCAAGGAGATTTTGGAGAGTGCCATCTGGAAGTCCCTTCCGGCCTACAAAAACAAGCGCATTTATATATTGGATATCAATCAGTTCTCGGCAGGCGATCTCATCTCGCTGGAGAAACAATTGGAGATTCAGACGAAGCTGCTGCTTGGCAGCGGGAAGTAGCTGCATAGCGACAAATTGTCAATTTGATATTCATACTTATTCTTTTGCGAAAGGTTGTCGAAACACCGGCCAGATGCAGTCGATAAAGTTTCGGAGATCAAGGGATGCAGATAGGCTTAAGAAGTCGCGATTTTCGCGGCTTTTTTTAGTGGTGAATAAGGACTTAATTCAATAGCATAATCCTAAGTTTATACTTGGTTTCTTGGAGTTTGGGAATTGTGGAGGATCTTCTCACTTTGTTAACAACTTTAAATCGTTTATAATGATTAGATAATAGTAGGTATTTTAATCTATCAATATTTATAATAGACTATAATATGGTGATAATTGACACAGAAAAGGTGTGTTTTCAGAGGACGCCTTGCTTTTTAATGACGTTTTTAGCAGGGATGTCTATTCTTTTTTCAAATATATGGGATAAGGAAGGTTTATAATGAGCAACATGGAGAAAAAAACAGACGTAATCTTAATCGGTGCCGGCGTCATGAGCGCAACATTGGGAGCCTTACTGAAAGAGTTAGTACCTGAGTGGGAGATCAAAGTGTTTGAGAAACTCGCAAGCGCGGGAGAAGAAAGCTCCAATGAATGGAATAATGCGGGGACCGGCCATTCCGCATTGTGCGAGCTTAACTATACGTCCGAAAAACCTGACGGATCTATAGACATCAGCAAAGCGATCAATATTAACGAGCAGTTTCAGGTTTCAAGACAGTTCTGGTCTTACCTGGTAAGCAGCAATCTGATTCGAAATCCGCAGGACTTTATCATGCCTATTCCGCATATGAGTTTAGTGCAAGGCGAAAAAGACGTGGCTTTTTTGAAAAAACGTTTTGAAGCGCTGTCAAACAACCCGCTCTTTCAAGGAATGGAATATTCCGAGGATCCGGATCAGCTGAAGGAATGGATTCCGCTTATTATGGAAGGGCGTACATCGAATGAGCCGTTAGCGGCAACCAAAATCGACTCCGGGACGGACATTAACTTTGGCGCTTTAACGCGCATGCTGTTTGACCACTTGAAGAGCAAAGACGTCGAAATGAACTACAAGCATTGCGTCAAGGATATTAAACGTACACCAGATGGTTCGTGGAAAGTGAAAGTCCATGATATCGAGCACGGGAAAACCGAATATCATACGGCCAAGTTCATCTTTATCGGCGGCGGGGGCGGAAGTCTGCATTTATTGCAAAAAACCGGTATCCCCGAGTCCAAACATATTGGAGGATTCCCGGTAAGCGGACTATTCATGGTCTGCAAGAACCCGGAAGTGGTAGCGCAGCATCATGCCAAAGTATACGGAAAAGCCAAGGTCGGCGCTCCACCGATGTCGGTTCCCCACTTGGACACAAGATATATTGACAACCAGAAGGCATTGCTCTTCGGTCCGTTTGCCGGCTTCTCGCCGAAGTTCTTAAAAACGGGGTCGAATTTTGATTTGATCACATCCGTCAAACCGAACAATCTGTTCACCATGCTGGCGGCTGGCGTAAAAGAAATGGCACTGACCCGATACCTGATCCAGCAAGTGGTGCTATCGAATGAAAAACGCATGGAAGAATTACGCGAGTTTATTCCGAACGCCAAAAGCGAGGATTGGGAAATCGTCGTGGCGGGCCAACGTGTACAGGTGATTAAGGATACACCGAAGGGTAAAGGAACGCTTCAATTTGGTACCGAAGTGGTTAGTGCCTCGGATGGCTCGGTCGCTGCCTTGCTCGGTGCTTCCCCAGGCGCTTCGACAGCTGTTCACGTTATGCTCGAGGTGTTAGAGAAGTGCTTCCCGCAGCACATGGAAGAATGGGAGCCGAAAATTAAGGAAATGATTCCTTCATACGGCATGTCTCTTGCGAAAAACCCGGCCTTATTCGAGGAAATTCAAGAATCAACTGCGCAAGCGCTAGGCCTAAGCTTAAAAGTACTGGTGCATAGTTAATACTAGACAGGTAGAAAGCGGCATTTAAAAGATAGATCGCACAGTTACTGGGCAACGCATAAATAAGCATCATCCCCTATACGTATCGGCCATATGGCCAAAAGTCGAAGCGGTTCATTCATTGAACCGCTTTTTTACGTTTTTTAACAGACAAACATCACAGATAACAATATTTCGGATAATATTGAAAGTTTGCAGGATATTATGTACGGACCAAGCCTCTTATAATGAAATCAAGAAATGATACCACTTACATAACGATCATAGGAGGCTTACCCATGAAAATTACCCGGCATCCGGAGAATCCGATCGTAGTGCCTGGACTTTACGATTGGAGAAAGGTGACGGTATTCAATCCGGCCGTCATTATCGATAACGGAAAATTTTATATGATAGAACGGACGGCAGGCTCCCTGACGCCCTGCAAAAACTACCTGGGTCTCCTGGAGAGTGCGGACGGCGTACATTTCACTCATGTGCTGGACGAACCCGTCGTAACGCCGGACCAGCTGGGATTCCCCTACGGCAGCATCCAGGATCCGCGGATCGTCAAGATCGACGATACCTTTTATTTGAACTACGCCTTACGGCCGTGTGCCATGAACTATTACCCGACGGGAGCCGGCATCCCCGAACGCTCGATTCCCGAGTATCCGGACGGCTGGGGCGAAGAGGAAGGCCACTGGCTGACGCGCTCCGGGATACTGACTTCCAAGGATCTCATTCACTGGGAGTACCTGTGCGATACAACGCCGCTGGATATCAATGATCGCGACAACATTCTGTTCCCGGAGAAAATCAACGGCAAGTATGTGCTGCTTCGCAGACCGGAAGAATACGTAGGGGAGGAATACGGCACCGAAAAAGCAGCCATGTGGATCAGCTACTCCGAAGACATGATGCATTGGGACGAGCCCAAGCTGCTGGCAAAGGCCGAGAACACTGATTGGGAGTTTAAAAAAATCGGCGGCTCAACGCCTCCGGTCCGGACAGACAAAGGATGGCTGGTGCTCTACCACGGCGTGGACCAAGATACGGTGTATCGCGTAGGGGCCTTGCTGTTGGATTTGGAAAATCCGGAAAAAATCATCGCCAGAACCCGCCGCTTCATTATGGAGCCGGAGACGTATTATGAGAAGTTCGGCTATCAGATTCCGAATGTCGTATTCCCGACAGGCAATGTGGTCAAGGACGGGCTCCTCTATATTTATTATGGCGTGACGGATACGGCGATTGCGCTCGCTACGGTTCCTCTGGATGAGTTGGTAGATTATATTTTGAACGAACCGCAATAACGAGAGGAGTGAGGGCGTGGCAGAGCATGAGTTTCTCTGTTGCGCTTCCTCTAGAATCTTATTTGTAAGCGATACCATTGATTTGAAATTTTGTGAAGTTTATGTCACTAAAATTGACGTTAGAAATGTAAATATGCCTATTATCAAGTTTCAGTTAATTAAAATGACTTAAAAAAATTAGATGAAATCGTTTTTTAATGGATATTGGGATCGATAGCCCGATTGTATAATTAATATTATCTTATATTGTTAAATATAAGAACATAATATGTAATATATAAAGAGAGGGGTATGTCAAATGAAAACGTCTAAGA
>NZ_QLYT01000046.1:0-34485 GCF_003269305.1 Paenibacillus sp. MDMC362 | reverse complement strand
CTTGAGGGGGTAGTGGGTGTATACCCGTGGAGGTTCGAGTCCTCTCTACCGCATACTTCATGAAGAAGCCGTTTATCAAGAGGAATTCATCCTTTGATAAACGGCTTTTTTGTTTGCTTGGCAAGCTGGGACACGCTGTTTCTTATGCGAGTTGCCCTGTTAGTCGTTTCAATTTCCGCTGCAAGTTTAAAGAGTACATGAAGAGAACATAATAGGGCATAAAGGAGATGAACGAGCATGAAACCAATATACACAGCAGATGTAAAAGTCATTGGAGGGCGTGAAGGCTCTGTTGAATCTGCGGATGGGGTTCTTAGTCACAAATTAAGCATGCCGAAGGAGCTTGGAGGACCGGGCGGTGACGGAACCAATCCGGAGCAGCTGTTTGCGGCCGGCTATGGCGCCTGTTACGAAAGCGCCCTCGCTAATATCGCCCGTAAAGAGGGCGTTGAGCTCAAGGACGTTGTGATCCACTCCCAGGTCATGATCGGAAAGGACGAAGGTGCTGACGGCTTTAAGCTTGCGGTGAAGCTGAAGATCGAAATGCCGGGAATCGAACGAAGCCAGGCGGAGAACCTCGCGAAGAAGGCGCATGCGTTCTGCCCTTATTCCAAGGCTACCCGAGGCAACATCGACGTGGAGTTAAGCGTAAGCTAACCATAAAGGAATTCGGATGGTCCTCTGAAATGGAGGGCCATCCTTTTTTGTCGGCTTACGATGCGGAATATGAAACTTTTTACATGATAGTCCGTATTTCAGTTAAAGCTATGAAATGGAAAGGGGCGCTTAAGATGCGTATTGAACAAATGATAGAGGAACGGTTTAAATGCAGCAAATGCGGAGGAAATCACTGCCAGACGAAAGAGGTCTCGATGTCAGGGGCCGGGCTGAGCAAGATGTTTGATATTCAGCACAATCATTTCCTATTTGTTTCCTGCACGAACTGCGGATATGTGGAAGTGTTCAACCCGGATATATTAGAAGGTAAAAAGAGGGGGCAGGTTGGCTCGATCCTGGATGTGTTCTTCGGTTGACATCACCCCTAAAATTCTTTAATATGACTAAGTACCAGAAAGTACAAACCAGTCATAGGGAAATTAAATAAAATAAACGGGTGATGAACATGCCATACAGACCGCAGATTGCAAATGTGACCACAGCTGGAAGCAATGAAAAAGAAGGGCTTTACGAATTCATTATCCACACGGCTGACGGAACGGATATTCGCGTATTCTATAACCGCTTCCCGGAATGGAAACTGACTGCGCTTAGCCGACTTGGGAAAGTACCTTGCCCGGTTTGTCGTAAGGATTTCATATGCAAATGCATGGAGAAATTCTCGAACGAATTCGACCAGCAGATGAAAGACGGCGAGTGGCTGAACAAAGCTGCTGAGTAATAAACCAATAAGCGTACTTGATCAAGCGTAGGAGAGGGCTCCTGCGTTTTTTCTTGTTTTAGGCCTGAAGGGAGCCAGGAAATATATGAAGGATCGTGCAACCGATAATCATGAGGACTATGCGATTGTGCTGATTGATGGTGTGTGCCATTTGTGCCAGGGGCTGACGCAGTTCATTATCAAGAGAGATCCTGCCGGTGCCTTTCGCTTCGCTTCGCTGCAATCCGAGATTGGGCAGGAGCTGTTGAGGCAGGGAGGGCTTCGTGGAGATACTACGGAAACGATGGTGCTGATTGAACAGGGGAGGTATTACACAAGGTCGACGGGAGCTCTGCGGATTGCACGGCGTCTTCGCTTTCCTTGGCCGCTGTCGTATATTCTGATCCTGATTCCCCCTTTTTTACGGAACCTGGTGTACCGCTGGGTGGCAAAGAACCGCTACCGGTGGTTCGGACAATCGACGGAATGCATGGTTCCGACGCCGGAGATTCGGCGCCGGTTTTTGTCCTAATCCAGCTTGCTTTAATGATGATGATCTGCCGTACCCTCTTGAAATGTCGGGGTCCCCGCTTGCAGGTAGGCAAGCTCGGCCTCGGACAGTTTGCCGACGGCGAACGGTTTCTGGGGAATGATGATGGAACCGTTGTTCCCGCTGTGCAGCTTGATGAAATACAGCCCCTCTTTATCGAAGGTTTTGGTTACCGTATACACGCCATCACCGACCTCTACCGCATCCGTCATGGGATCCCGCAGGGAGCCGTCATGGCTCCACAGTTCGTAGTGGACAAAATCCGCACCGGGTACTCTTTGGCCATCCTGGGTGAGAATGATTTCAATGGTCTCCGGTTGATGAACGGATAACGTCTCGGGAATGTTTACCTCGGCGATCAGCGGGATTTCTTTTTCATACCGGTTGGCTGCTTCGGGACTGGCTGAACAAGCGCTCAGCAGCAGGACCGATAGCAGTGCGGATAATATAAAACGGCTTTTCATGATCATGAAACCGGCACCCCTTATTATAGTTAGAGTATAGAACCGAATCAGGCATTCAGAAATGTCTTGATCGCCGGTACCCTCCGAACGATGACATAATCGATGATCCACACGATGATGAGCGACACCCCCACCAGCGGGAACAGGATCCCCAAAGCGATGAGCAGCAGAAGGAATACCCTCATGTTCTTGGCGTTAACCTCGGGCGCTTTTGGTGCCCCCAGTCCATGCTCCGGTTTTCGCTTCCACCACAAGTACAATCCGCTTACCGCAATGAAAATGATTCCTATGCATATAAGTAAGCTGAAGAGTTGGTTGACGATGCCGAATTGGGTTCCTTTATGCAGGGTGATGCCCAGGGCAACGGCTTTGCCAACGACTCCGTAATGGTCATATCGATAATCCGCCAATACCGCGCCGCTGTACTGGTCGATATGCATGGTAGCCTCATCTTGGGCTTTCGGCGGATAGGCCGACAACGTGTACACCCCGTCCGCTTGCTGCGGAATGCTGATGGTGTAGCTTGGATGGATCCCCTCGCTTCGGGCTACGTACATCACATCTTCGATTGGAAGCGGCGTAAAGTCGGAGATGGTGGAGTTAGGTACCTCCAGATTTTCGGCCGCCCAAGGGACCTCTGCGACTTCCTTCGTCTGAACCACATGGGAGGATGGCGCACTGCCCGACCAAATAGAAGGCGGATAACCAGCGCCGGTGTTAGTTGCCATGGTTTGAAAATTGCTGCCCCACAGGCCTGACCAGGGCAAGCCGGTCATGATGAGAAACAGCATGCCTGCCGCGATCCAGAAGGCGGGAACGGCGTGCAGGTCCCTGCGGAGAATCTGCTTGCCCTTGCCGAGCCTCGGGTACAGGATGCCCGCGAGGCTTTTTTTCTTTTTGCTTTTGTTTTTATTTTTCGGAAACCACAAATACACCCCGGTTATGATCAGCACGATCGCCCAGCAGGCGGCAAGCTCCACGATCCGGTCCCCCACGGTCCCGACCATCAGCTCTCCGTGGAACTCCTCGATTTTGTTCATGATGCGGTCTTTGTCTTTCAGCTCGCCAATCTTTTCTCCCGTATAGGGGTCCATGAAGACGGTCATGGATTCGCCCCCTGAGGTCAAACTGATCTCCGTAGAGCGGGAGTCCGACTCGCCGGGGCGGTATTTCGTGAATGTAGCGTCAGGGTAGAGCTCTTTAACTTGTCCGACCAGCTTGCTGGGCGTTACCCGTTCAACCTGAGGGTTTACCGTGTAGTAGTCCCGATATAGCGCTTGTTCAATCTGAGGCTTAAATAAGTAAACGGAGCCGGTGATCGCCAGGATGATCAGAAAGGGAGCGAAAATGATGCCGGCATAGAAATGCCATCTCCACACGGTTTTGTACCATGCGGCAGAGTTTGGATTTGATGATTGACTTTCATTTGGTTTGGCTGCTGGAGGTTTCTTGTTCCCCATGGCTGGTGGCTCCTTTTCAATTAAGGCTAAAATTTATATAAGATGAACATCAGGGTTCATTTCATATACAGATAAGTTTACTTCGGGGCCCGGAAACCGGCCTGGACGGCTTCTGCCTCGCTGCAGAACCACTGCTCCTGCTTCGTGCGCTCATAGTATGGGGATTCGGGAGTGTGGTAGATTTTCTCGCCCTTCGAGTTGATGTTGCCTTTGATGTCGCAGCCCTGCTTGGACTCTTGGCTGTTCTCTTTCGGAGCTTGGGTTGCCGCTGTATTACGGCTGCTGTTGTTCTTGTCGTTTGTGTCGTCCTGCTCCTCCGGGTGGAAGCCGTCTTCCTGGGCATAGTTCTCTACGCTCCATATCCCGAGTGCCTGGTCCCGGCTAATTCGCTGCAAATCATCAAATTTGTCCACATAGCGGGTGTTGGGCGGATAGATATAAGCTACGCGGGCGAGTCCTTCTTCAAGCAGAGATTCCTGGACCATTTTTCCGTCTGCATATACATACGCAAGCAGCCTGGAGTATTTATCCCGGTTCGGACCGATATCAAATTCCAATTCAAGAAGTTCGGCTTGTTCTACCAGATCCTTTGTAAAAGCCTTGGCCTCGGGCCCGAATGGCTGTACGCCCAGCTTCGGATGACTCGTCTCGGGGGTGTCGACCAGCAGCATCCGAACATTCTCCTTCTTCCCTTCGAACATCACGCTGATGGTGTCACCGTCAACGGCTTTGACCAGTTCCACGGCTACCCGCGGAAGATTCAGATCATCGGTTGGATAGGTTGTTGGTTTGGAATTCACCGTGCTGGTGCTTGTCTTAGCTTCGGATTGAACGCTTGTTGAGGTTCCTTCGCTTGATGTCGCCGGGGACATCAGCGGCTGGCTGCAGCCTGATAATAGCAGCAAGGCGGTTAGCATAGCGGTTAACATTCGTTTGTTCACTTGTTGTCACTCTCCTGGCTTGGAAGTTTGATTCAGATGGTTTAGGAGTTATGTAATGTTGGTTCTATATAAGTAGTTCCTATATAGAGAACATTCGTTCTAAGCCTATATAGTAGGACATTTATCCTTGTGTTGACAATAGTGAATAAGGGCTATCTGTATATCAAAATAATAGCTTGCCGTTCTGCTGCAACTGTGATATTCTAATGTCAAATTATAACAGACAACGGAAGCACCGTTCATGGACCGCATTATGCGGCCTTGGACGG
The DNA here is from genome assembly GCF_003269305.1 of Paenibacillus sp. MDMC362. Classification (NCBI taxonomy): domain Bacteria; kingdom Bacillati; phylum Bacillota; class Bacilli; order Caryophanales; family Paenibacillaceae; genus Paenibacillus; species Paenibacillus sp. MDMC362. The sequence continues at coordinate 29,423 of NZ_QLYT01000046.1, read as the reverse complement.
TGCTTTTTTGACGTTGTTGCAGAAGAGAGGGATTGGCTTTATGTTACCGGCCCGACTTGTGCTGGCAGTGCAGGATTCCCGGTATGTTGAACCGCTGCTGAGTTATGTGCATGGAAGTTCTTACGGATCGGCTCTTCAGGTGACAGCATTCACCCGCATCGATTCATTTCTACATTATATGGAAGTGGGAGAAGTGCCCAATCTGGTCGTGGGGGATACGGAAATGCTGGAGAGCTGGCTTAGCCGGGGGGAGACTTCGGTTCCTTGGCTGCTTCTAAGTGAAGGTCATTCATCTTCTTCTCTTGTAGAGGTTGGCAGCAGTACATTCAAGTATCAACCGCTGCCTCAGCTGATGGAAGTCATCATCACCCACTGTAAGCGAAGCGGTGGAGCACTGGAGAAATTGAATGTCGGAACAACCGCGGTGATTGGCATTGTATCTCCCCTGAACGGGAGCGGGAAGTCAACGATAGCGATGAACATGGCGAAGCAGTTGGGCGTGCTGGGATTAAAGGTGTTCTATCTCAATTTGGAGACGGTGAACAGCAGTGCATTATTTCCTTCCGGTTCGGTGGGCATGGAGGGGAGCTTTTCAAGATTGTTGTACGACATTAAGGCCTCACAAGAAACGGCTTCGGGGACCGATTTGTCAGTAACCCCTTATATCATCAGACATCATGGCCTGAAGTGCGATTCCTTTGAGCCCAGCTTCAATGTAAAGGAAATCACGGAGATGACCATGGAGGACACGTCTTTACTGCTGGCTTCCCTCGTATCGTGCAATCAATATGATGTCATTGTCGTGGATACCGAGGGGTACATGGAGGAACGAATGCAGACGGTTCTTGAACAGGCCGGAGTGCTAGTCTGGGTTTTATTGGATGATCTCATGAGTATGTATAAGAGCGGTGTGTGGATGGATCAATTGGAGTTTAAGGTTCCCACGCTTTTCGGAAGCGTGAAGAAGCGGAGCCGATTCATTGTCAATCGGTATACAGGACAACTTGTCAACGGATTTCCCCGCAAGGATATGAGCATTGACAGCGTCCTGCCTTATATTCCTTCATGGAAACAGCTCCATCGGGAAGAGCTGCTGTTATCTTCGCCGATCTATCAGAGAGAGGTATTAAGGCTCTGCCAGCAGCTGCTGGAGGACTCGGGTATCATGGCGGTGCAAGCGGGTGGTGGGCAGTGATGATGGAGGATCCGTTCAAGTCGGTTCGTGACCAGGTTCGTTCCGAGCTTGATATGAGTGCGAGCATTGACAATTCGGAATTAATGGCCCGTATCGAGGAAATGGTGTGGAGAAGACGCGAGCTCATGGAGCTGACAGCCGCTGAGAAGCGGCGGCTGGTGCGCAGGGTATTTGATTCTTTTCGCGGGTTGGATGTGCTTCAACCATTAGTGGATAATCCCCGGATTACGGAGATTATGATTAACAGCCACCAGGATATTTTCATCGAGCAGGATGGGGAGGTGAAGAAGCTGCCGCTCCAATTCGAATCGCAGAGCCGCCTGGAGGATATCATTCAGAGCATTGTCGGTACGGTAAACCGGGTGGTGAACGAATCCACCCCCATCGTTGATGCCAGATTGAAGGATGGCTCGCGGGTAAATATCGTGCTTCCTCCCATAGCATTGAAAGGGCCGACCATGACGATCCGTAAGTTTCCGGAATCACCGATGACGATGGAGGACCTGGTAGGAAGGGGCGCCCTGACAGAGGCGGCGGCGGAGCAGCTTCAAATATTGGTTAAGGGAAAATACAACATTTTTATAGGCGGAGGGACGGGTTCGGGGAAGACAACCTTCCTTAATGCATTATCGCAGTATATTCCGCCGGATGAGCGTGTCATCACGATTGAGGATTCGGCGGAATTGAAAATCGTGACGGTCCCGAATCTCGTGTCCCTGGAGACCCGGAATGCCAACACGGAGGGCCGGGGAGAAATCGCGATACGCGATCTGATCCGTTCCTCGCTGCGGATGCGCCCCAACCGGATCGTGGTGGGCGAGGTGCGGGGAAGCGAGGCGCTGGATATGCTGCAGGCCATGAATACCGGGCATGACGGAAGTCTTTCGACGGGACACGCTAACAGCACAATGGATATGATCAGCCGTTTGGAAACGATGGTGCTGAGCGGCACGGATCTTCCGATCAGCGTAGTCCGTCAGCAGATAAGCTCGGCGATTGATATTTTCGTTCATTTATCCCGGCTTAGGGATCGATCGCGTCGCGTAACGGAGATTAGCGAAGTGATCGGAATGAGAGGCGGCGAGGTGCTGCTGAATCCGCTGTACCGGTTCCGCGAGACGGGCGAGTCAGGCGGCCGGGTGATTGGGTCTCTTGAGCCTTGCGGTAACCCGCTTCAATCGGCGGACAAGCTTCACATGGCCGGGATTGCGACTTGGCCGCTGCAGAAGATGATGGGGGTGACGTCATGAAGCGATCTGAAGGTTCAATCTTGACTCCGGAAGAGGGTCAAGGTGAGCGGGTGATCATGAGGAGGAATGGAGCTGGAAAGCGTGAGCAAGCTGCTCCAGCTCGAACCAACACGCTTCCGGATTACGGCGTCTATCATCTCTCGATGAGACAGAGAATGGGATGCATTATCCTTGGCGGTCTTGTGTTTTTCTCCATCGGTTATCTGTTTTATCACAATCTGATTTTGTCGCTGCTGCTTGGAACGGCAGGTGTGACGATCCCTAAATTTTGGCGACGGTTTATGCTGGAACGCAGGCGCAAGACACTGAATCTTCACTTCAAGCAAGCTTTGTATTCCTTGTCCTCATCATTGTCCGCTGGCCGCTCCGTAGAGAATGGGTTCAGGGACGCGGTACAGGATTTGCTGCTGCTGGATCCCGGAGGCACCAGCGATCTGATCTTTGAGCTCAAAGTGATCGTGTCTCGGATGGAGTACGGCGAGCCTATTGAAGTGGCTTTGGAGGATTTTGCCCGAAGAGCAGGGATGGAGGATATGGAGAATTTTGCCGATGTTTTCTCGACTTGCAAACGAACAGGCGGCGATCTGGTTGAAGTCGTGCGGAGAACTTCTTCTGTCATCGGAGAAAAGCTGGATATTCAGCAGGAGATATCCGTGATGATCGCCCAGAAGCGGTTCGAATCCAAGGCGCTGCTGGCTGCGCCGTTCCTGCTGCTGCTGTTCATGAACCTGACGTCTCCCGATTATATGGAGACGATGTACAGCGGGCCGGGGATTGTGATCTCTACTTTTGCCCTGACCGCTCTAGGAGGCTGCTTCCTGTGGATCAGCAAAATGATGAATATCAAGGTGTAAGGAGGTGAGGCGGCCATGTTGAAATGGGTAGGGGGCGCGCTGGTGGTTCTGCTTGTGGGTGGTTGGGTGGTGCTGAATCATATGTGCGGTGAACGATACCATCGTCTCAGCAAAGTGCCCATGGAAGGTCTCAGGCTGCAACGGTTAACACCGCCTCTGTTGTTCCTGCTGGAGCAGGGAAAGATTCCGATGCGTTTTCCGATCGTGTTCTATCGGATGCAGGGCTCCGTCCAGAAGATCCATGGCTTGCGGCACAGCGCAGAAATGACGTTGTTGTTTATGGCAGAGGCTCTTGCTTATACATGGCTCATTTTGATCGGTGGCTGTATATGGTCATTGTTGTCGGGAGATGTCATCGGACTTCTGGCTGGATTGGGATTGGGGGTGTTGCTGCCTGTTGCTATGGCAAAGGATCTCCACAAAAAGGTAATGCTGCGCGAGCAGGATATCGTTATGGAGCTGCCGGAGCTTCTAAACAAAATCGTGTTACTTGTTGGCGCCGGCGAGACGGTGCAGCGGGCGGTCATTCATTGTGTAGAGCGGAATAAGGACATGAACCATCCTCTGTATGTCGAGCTGAAGCGAATGGTGCTTGAATGGGAAGGCGGCCATCCGTTTCAGCAAGCCTTCGAGCAGTTCAATAAACGTTGTGGCGTTCAGGAAGTATCGATATTCACAACAACCGTTTTGCTTAATTTTCGACGCGGCGGGAATGACTTTGTTTTGGCACTACGTGATTTGTCCCGAGTTCTCTGGGAGAAGCGTAAGGCCATCGGAAGAACAAGGGGGGAGCAGGCCTCCTCAAAGCTGGTGCTGCCAATGGTGGTCATTTTCATGATCGTGATTGTTTTGCTCGGAGCGCCTGCATTTATGATGATGAACATGTAGAAGGGATCGGTGTATTCGTTATGATGTTTTCCATGGTAAAGAGCGGTTTGAAAGCTTTTTGGAAGGATGAGAAAGGAATCGGAACACTTGAGATGATTCTGATCCTTGTCGTTATTTTGATCATCGCGCTGATATTTAAAGATCAGATTACCGCCTTGGTGAACAACTTGTTTAAAAACGTGAACAACAAGAGTAAAGAGTTTCTTGAATAATCGGCTTCAGAGAAGATGGAAGGACGATACGGGGAGCTTCACGGTGGAAGCTTCCCTGGTGCTTCCCATCGTGTTGATGGTGACGGTATTGCTGCTGTTCCTATGCTTGTACATCTATCAACAGTCTATGCTGGTCCAGGCTTCAGCTGCAGCATCCGAGCGGACTGCGTATAGCTGGGATAACAGCCATAAGATTGCAGCCACGGGATCCGTAGAGCAGGGACAATATGATTCGCTATATTGGCGGTTGACGGATGATCATGTTATAGGAACTCTATTCAGCTTGGCGGGGGGCGAGAAAACGAAGTCCATTTCATTGCCGCATGATAAAGAAGGGGGCGGGAAACTGTCCGAACTTAAAATGTCCAAAGGCGGAATGGCTGTTCCGACAAGCATGACGGGAGAGATGAGTTATACCAATCAGCTGCTCATTCGAAAGGTAACGACTTCGTTAAATGAGCAGGTATCTCTGACGCCATTGAGCCGAATATTGGACGATGGAGGCCAGATCAAGGTCAGCGCACAATCGATCGTGGTGGACCCTGTTGAATTTATTCGTACGGTGGATTTAATGCGATATTACGGATCGAAGTTTCAAGGCGGGAGAAACGGAGCGGATAAAGCTGCCGCCGGAGAAGTTCTACAAAAGTTCGGAGGTTCGCGATAGTCATGACGAAGCATAGGGAAGCACGGTCGAGTCGGAGAAGGTGGGAGGGCGGCCGATCTTCCGATGGATCTGTATCTGTTTTTTTGATTATCGCCCTGGCTGCTGTATTCATGTTTGTAGCTATCTTTATTGATTATTCCCGCATAGCAGCGATGAAGGTACAAAGCGAAAGGTTGACAAGGGCAGCAGTACGCTCCGTAATGTCCTCCTATGATCCGCAGCTGCAGAAGGAATATGGATTATATGCCCTTGGTGACACCAGCGGCGATCTCATTATGGGCAATGTGCTGAATGACAGCATGAGTCCGGGAGAACGGAGCGATGCATTCCGGTTAATGGCAATGGAGCTCGATAGTTCGGGTCTTGAGCTGCAGCGTCCGCTAGGGACTTATGACATATTCAACCGGCAGATTATTGAGGATATGAAGTATAAAGCGCCGATTGATTTCACTTTGGAATTAGTGAACAAGTTCAAACCGTTATCGCAGTCCATGAAGGAGGCTTCCAATACGCTAGATGTCCTTAAGAAGCTTCGTAAATTGTATGACAAGCGGGAAGCGGCGCTGGATGAGATGCTGGCAAAGCAGCGTAAGGCAGGGGAGCATGCAATTCGGCTGTCGAAGCTGGTTATGGATCCGCCGGGACAATCGATCTCCGACACTTCGCTGGGAGGGAGGATGTATACCGCCGCTGATGCAGCATCACAATACGAGGATTATAAGGCTAAACAACAAGAGGATGCGGACAGGCCTCCCAAGGAACAACGGTATACGCAGCTCCTCATGGCTTACCGGAGCGGAATTTCTTCCATCGGCTCGCAGATTTCGAAGGAGGCCAGCCGAGTTCAGAGGGAGAATGACGAGCTGCTCTCGGATGCACATCAATTATGGGAAGAAGCAAGGAATCTGAATGAAGAGATGAAGCAGGTCATCAAGGATTCCGAGAACCGTTCATCTAATAGGGGATATGATCAGGTTACGAATGATGTAACACCAGGGTCTAACGATTCTTCCGGGGCAGAAGCGGAGATGATTCAATCCTTACGGAAGCAAGCTGACAAATTGATTCATAGCGATGAATTCTTGAACGGCTTCCGGCAAGAGATTGATAGCCAGGAGAGTCGATATCAACAGGTTGCACGAGCGGTCACTTCTCTTCAATCTTCTCTTGGGGGAGAGGGGATGAAGGGAACTGTACTTGAAGCCAGTCGCATATTAGAGCGTTTTGTTTCCAATTATGGAGCATCAGGCAGTGGAAATATTATAGATCGGCAGCAGGCGTCACTGGAGCAGTTCCGCACATCGGATAAGGAACGGAAGGCGATGGAGAAGCAGGCCAATCAGAAGCTGAAGCAGGCATCCAAAGTCATTGAGGCAATTAACGGGTTGAATGGACAACATCAGGAGATTATGGATGAGTTCCGTGAACTCCAGCAGTACTATGACGAAAGTCTTCAATTTAATGCCGAAGCGGACAGCATGAGTAAGGGCAAACCTATGGACGATGATCCGTATGATGCCGGTAAACAGGCGATGGATAATATGGACGGGATGTTTGGATTTATGGGGAACGTGCTCGGCGGTGTCAAGGATGAACTGTTTCAAAATGAGTATGCCGTACATTATTATCAGCATTTTGATATGGGGAAATTAACCGGAATGGTTGATGGTTCCAACACCGGCGGAGATGTCATCCAGGAATTCGCCATCGGGAACCAGGAAGTGGAGTACATTCTATACGGATTTCATAACCCTGCCGGGAATATATCGGCGGCCTATGCAGAGATTTTTGCTTCCAGACTCGCGGTCCGGACGATGGAAGGATTCATTGTGAATAGTAAATTAGGAAATCCGTTGGCGATTTTGGCGGCAGCTATTCTGTATGGAATTGAGAAGGCCATAGAGGATATGATCCAGTTGTGTCAGAAGGGAAGCGTTCAGCTATCCAAGTATGCCCCCATTGAGCTGACATACAGAGATCATTTGCGAATATTTTTGTTTATTCACAGCAATAACGAGAAGAAGCTGTCACGCATGTTGGCGTTGATTCGGTTGAACACCGGCACCAATCCTGCGGAGCGATTTACCTATGCTTCAGGAGAGGTCAGGACGGCCATGCGTTTATGGTTTCTCCCAGGGGTGACGAAGGCGATTGGCGTTGTATTTGGAAGCGATGGGGACGAAGTTCAGGGAAGTCGTTACATGGTAAAGCGTAAGGCGGATTTTTCCTATTAGGATTAGGGGTACTTGAATGAAACGATTATCGGAAATACAGAAGCCTCTCCATAAAGGTAAAGCGTCATCGGAACAAGGAAGCATGGTCGTGGAAGCTGCACTTGTGCTGCCGATGTTTATGTTTTTTGTTATTTTTCTCATTTATATCGTACAAATGACATTGATATCGACAGCGCTCCAGAGTACCGTATCGGATACGGTCAAAACTGTAGCGGCTCATATGCACCCTGTCTCTCTGGCCGTGCAGGCCAGTGCTGGTGGTAATGGAACAGGAGAAGGGTCACCAAGCACATCCCATTGGGAGATTCCCAAATTGTCACTTTCTGATTGGGTTTCGAATTACAGCGACTCTCTTCCTTCTCCTGTCAATGAGTGGATCACGCAAGCCGTAGCGTCAGGCGAGGAGCCGCTGCAGCAGCTTAAGAACCAAACCGTGGAAGCTGTACTCGACCCTGTGGTCAAGCCGATGCTGAAGCCGTTTATGCCTGACCGTCTTCTGGACTATGAACGAATCCATGTGTCCAATGTTCACATTCCGAATTTGAAGAGCGGAGCGAGTCCCTATTTCGGCATTGAGGTGAATTACGCGCTTCCGATCCGGGTTCCTTTCTTGAACAAACGCATTGTGCTGCAGGCAAAAGCTCAGGAGAGATTATGGATTGGCGACACCGGCGAAGGAGGGACGGGTTCAGGGGATGGCCCGGGGACGAACGGGGCTATTGAGCTGTTGGAGAAGCCCAATCCGGCCGTTGCCAGCAAGCAGGCTAAGGTAAAAGTGAAAGTGGAGCCGGGAAGGAGTGCCCAATTGTCAGTCTATTATAAGAGCGGTCAGAGTACGGCTAAATATTTGGGTTGGGAGACCGCGGACGAGAACGGCTATATCGAGTGGGAATGGAACGTAGGCTTTAATACAACGCCGGGAACGTGGCTGTTTGTCGTTGAGACAGCAGACGGGCAGCGGATTGAGGTTCCCTTTACGGTGGTTGCGCGGTCAGGTTCTTGAAGCTAGCAAAAGTCGAAAAGAAGTGCTCCGCTTAAAAGCGTTTCAGTGAAGTGTTTCAAAATAACGTTTCAAAGAAGTGTCTAAATGAGTCATGCCAAGAAGCATTCGTTGTACACCCATAGTTAAGATCCTACCACGGCTATTCCAGTGAATAGTTTAGCAAGGGAGTTATGATGTAGTATGGCCGTTGCCTTTGGTGTTTGTGCCGTTTATCTGATTGCCGCATTCATTACAGACCTTCGTTCCATGAAAATACCGAATGTTTTAACTGTTTCGGCTATGCTGTCCGGTCCTGTCTATCATGGCGTTTTGGACGGGTGGGAGGGGCTGTTCTTTTCTTTGAAGGGGCTTGGAGCCGGGTTTCTTATTTTGTTGATCATGTATTTTATAGGGGCTGTAGGAGCGGGTGACGTTAAGCTGTTTGGGGGCATTGGTGCCTGGACCGGCTTATGGTTTACCTTGCAGGGCATTATGTATTCTGTCCTTTTTGCCGGTGTCATCGGTTTGCTTATCCTGCTCTGGCGTCGGGAAACGATGAAGCGAATACGCACTGTCGTTGGCAGTATCGCCGGCGTTTTTGTGATGAAGAGCTGGTCGCCATGGCGCAACAGCCAGGAGGAACACTTGCGATTCCCCTTTATGATTGCCGTCCTTCCTGGCGTTATCAGCACGTATGTGGTACTGCACATGTAGGAGGGGGAGCTTATGCTCGGATTAAAGGCGGATTTTATGCAGAACGGCGGAACCATTATGGTGCTGGACCGGGCTGAAGGAATCCAATCATCAGAACTTAATCATGTACAGCTGGGAATGATTCGTTCTTCGAGAATCCCTCATTTCTTGAAGCTGCATATGAAAGAAGTCGATTATAAGGTAACGCTGGAGTATGATATCACCGGCAAAAAAATGCTATCTCAAGCGTTAAAGAGCGAGCGAATGACGCTGACCGAATATTTTGGATTGCTGTTGCAGATCGTCACCGCTTTGGAGGACAGCAAGCTGTATATGCTTCAGCCGGAGAATTACATACTTCATGAGGATTATCTGTTTATTGAAGGTTCCCTGCATCTTGGCACTTTATTTTTAACTTATGTTCCCATTGCAGCTACCGAAGCAAGCGGCACTCGTCTTCCGCTTATGCTCAAGGAACTAATGACAAGGTTGCTCGCATCGGTGACGGAGCTAAAAGGGGGAGGGATACAGGCACTGATGTCGTTCTGCAGCGAACAGAGCTTCAATCTACCGGGCCTTAAGAAGCTTGTGATTGAACTGTTAGCAGGAGAGGGTGGAGACCATCGTACTGTAACACAAGCAAATGCAGCAGTGCCTTCAGGTTTGAATCAAGGATCGCCCTATACCGATAGTCAATCAAGCAATAGGGGCTCCAAGCCTTCATTCGCATTTGCAGAACCGACTCATGGACGGACAGCAGTGCCACAGACGGAGAATGACATCTACGCAGATAAACAGAGTTTAATTCAAGGTCTGAAGGAACGTACGAATGAGATGTTCGGGAAGAGGGGCAAGAGCGAGGAAATGAATTCTCATGCGGGTCGAAGCCCATTGGGTTCCACTCCTTCGTGGCTGCCCGATGCGGACGATACAAATTCAGAAGCTTCGGGCAATGACAAAGCCTCGCCGGTTCGCACCTATATTATGTTAGGATGTTTGCTCGCCGCAGCGGGAGCTTGGAGATTGCTTTACATGAATCAGCATACTCCACTGATGCTGGGGTTGTCGGTAGGTATTACGATTCTGCTTGCTGCGGTAACCTGGCTTGGCTGGACAGGTAAACTCCAGCTGCTCTCACGGAGATCCAGCGATTGGTCCGGTTCCTTGCCCATGTTCGAGTCAACAGAGCTTATTCCGCAGGAGCATTCCAGGTGGAAGTCTGTCCCGCGTTTTCAGGCGGACCCTTTATCGGGTCTTATTGGGGATAACCCGGAAAAAGACGCTGGAAAAGAAGAAGCAGGGCTTGAGGAGGGGAAAGAGAACTGGAGATGGCGGGCCGCTAAATCTCCATTCAACTCCGAGAGAAATCACCATTCAGGGGGATATCCCGCACAATCTCCGCAGGGCCATGCTTATTCGCGTTCATCTGAGGCAGCAGCTGCGGCTGCGGATCCGTACGTGGAAGAGGGGGAATATTATGCCCAGTTGTCCCAACGGACGGAGGTGCTTTCGTTCCCTGGAGGTGAGGGAGCTACCGTCTTGCTAAGTCCGGATGCTGAAGCCCGTCCAGCCGTGCAGCATTCAGCAGGTGCTTACCTCGAGCTAAACGAACCGAATGCAGCCGCCCCGCAGCGGATTGAACTACATCAGCCCCATTTCATCATCGGCCGGTCCCCTGACGTAGCCCAATTCGTCGCGGAGGGAGTGGGGACTTCACGAGCGCATGTCGAGCTTTCGCGTGAAGGGGGAGGTTACGTACTGAAGGATCTGGGTTCGAGAAATGGTACGGTGTTGAAGGGGGAATCCATGGCGCCGTATAAAGAATACCCTTTGATGGAGGGGGATGCCTTTATTATTGCCGGTTGGACGTTTACCCTGCGCAGGGGTTAATATTAAAGAACCCCGGGTTTGAAAGGCAGCTATCTGCCTTAACATAATACCCAGGGTTCTTTTTCTAATTTTTATTGAAGTGTACGTGCGAAATTTTTATAACGAGCTTGAATAGATCATGTACTCCGTGTCTCCGGTTGGGTCCAGGTACCAGTTAGCGACCTTTTTTGAGTAGTTATAAGATCCTCCGTATAAGGGCCAGCGTGTAACGTACACATTGTATTCCGGAACGAAGATATTATATTGTGCATCATATCCGCTTGGATAAGACGAGTGGATAAAAAAAGTAATAATAAAGATATTTACTTTTTTGTAGCCATATTTTTTATGTACATGGTTGGCAATATTTTTGGTCAGCAGATGTCCCGTTGAAGGTTTGCTGTCAAAGGTGTCGATAATGTTCTGCATCGTTCGTTCATCCGAAATCTCTACGGCAATGGTGAGTGTATCCGAATCGTCGGTTACGCCATAAGTTAAGTTATTTAGGTGCAGTTTTCCGAAAGAGAGATTCGAGTATTTGGATTCCAACTCCTCTTCGATTTTTACGGCTTTCGTTTTTACCGGCGGGATCGGCGTAGGCTTAGGAACAAAGGGCTCTGTCCCTTTGTAACTGGTAATGTTGATGGTATTTCCATTTACGGCCAGAGTTGCTCCAGTGGCTTCGCTAATGAAGCGAAGCGGAACGAAAATATTTCCGTTCAAGGATACCGGAGGAGATTCTAGCACCATTCGCGAGCCGTTTACATAAGCGTTATTGTTGCTAACGGTCAGCACTAGGTTGATCCCTTTTTTAGTTCCTGTAATCTGCTGTTTAGCGGGATCCCACTTGACAGAAAGGCCCAAGCTTTTAAATATAGGAGCGAATTGTACCAAGGTCACCCCGTCTCGCAAAATAGGGGCCTGTCGCAGCCCCGCTTTAACGCCATCCACATTGACGATATTGGCTGGCGCCGCTCCTGCGGCCGGTACAATACATGTAAATAGTAAAACTATAATAATAGCTAATTTTAACTTCATGTCATTCTTTCCTCCTAGGACTATCGGATTACATTTCTTATAACAGTCTATTATACTTGATCTATGGTTTATTTCCATGATTTTCTTGAAATCAACCAGCTGCATCATCTTATCTGGCTATGAGATACACTATTTGCTCCGTCCCGTAACCACACCACATAGATAAGGGTTTACTACATAGGTTCTAATTTCATGGAGATGAAGGAGAATGATCAATGTGATAAAAAAAGCCTTATTATGGTCACCCTTGTTTTTTATGTTATGTTTACTGTTTCCGATCCCATCCCATGCCGCTACTTCTTTTGTAAAAGCAAACGTGGAATATGGGCAATTCAAATCCCTCTTTACCTTGGAAGACCCGATCATGATGAAGGATGGGAGAGTATTGCTTCCTCTGCGGGAGGTCGGCGATATTTTGGGCTTGAAGGTTCATTGGAATCAACCAGAGCAAAGGGCGAGTCTGTATGGCGTAAACCTTGAAGTGACGCTGCAACCAGGAAGCGATATTGCTTATGTAAACAAGAAAAAGAAGAAACTCAATGTTTCTACGGAAGTCATCAACGGAAAGCTGTACATTCCTCTCCGGTTTGTTGCCGAAGCCGTGAAAGAGGAGGTAAAGTGGGACTCCCATACGAATACGCTGTCTGTGGGCAGTACTTATGCTGTGGGAACAGATAAAGGTATTACATTTTGGCTTAACCGAAAGAACGGCGATTTTTATGAAGCCATCGGTAACAAGGTGCCATCGTTGATTGGGACATTGGAGATTAGGGTAGGGGAGCTGAGGCATCTCCAAGTCGAACGACTGTCCAACAACAGTTCGTATATCCGACTATATGAAGCTGTAGGGATGTCCGCATTAGTTAAGAATTCCGGCCAGGTATTTGTTAAGAACGGAGAAATCATAAAGGAAGCGCACTACGGATTCATGGGATATTATCCGGATACCAATGCTTACAACCTATACGATCTGCAAGGAAAAGTATTGTTCACGGACGGCAAGCATGCAGAGTTTCTAGATCATGAAGGGGGAGTGGTGGCTTCCTACGATCTGGGGGAGCTCACTGGAAAAAAAGACGAAGTCTATATGATCGAATACGTCACGGATTCGTACATGATTTTGCGGGAATATGGCACGCAGCATCTGATACTCTATCACCGAATGCGCGAGATCACCGCTTATGTTCATGAGATCCTCCCGCTTCCTTCTGCGGAGAAACGGTTTCTCGAAGAAGTTGCCTTGGACAGAAATAATGAACCGGACCGCGAGCTTATCATTCGCTTCAATAAACAGGAGGAGAATACGCTGTTGTTTCTATATAAGAGTAAATCAACAGGCCTAGTTGATATGTATCCCTTCAATTTATCGAAATTAAAAAACGAATCCCCCTGATCCTCTGTAAGAGGACTAGGGGGAGATATCTTCCGGACCCAACGGTTTGTCCGAGCATGTGAATGGGACTGGAACCGTAGTTCCATTTAAGGTTGTATCATTACTTATTAATCAAATGCTGATATGGCTTGTAGTCGATGTCCTTCTTCTGGAGGAAATTCATCAGGAATTTGTAATCTCGCTTCGGCGTAGCCACGATGTAACCTTTGATGCAGTGATCCCGGGTTACTTCGTTTGCGCCGGATTCGACGGCGATTTTGCCGATTTCGGCAGCAATGGAGTGTTTGGCAATATCCCGGAACGGTCCTGGAACAGGCTGCACCAGCTCGTCCAGAAATGCTTTGGATTCATCCGTCCACAGCGGGCGACTTCGCTCTACCCAGTAATTTTGCCAATCGAGCTTCGATTTGCCGTCGGCTTTGGGAAGCACTTTCAGAAACTTGCGGAACATGAAAAATCCGCCGATGCCCATCAGCCCAAGCATGACCCATCCCCAGAAGGCAATGGAGTTCATGAACCATGACGGCGGCGCACTGGACGACAAATAGCCCATGACGGCCCCTGTGCTCTTCATTTGTATATCACCTCAATGATTATTGTCACATGACACTTTCATGAGAATTATAACGCATTTCTAGATTTATTTCGATATACAAGCTAAAATAGGTGTAATTGTGTGTTAAAAAAGGGGGATGCAGCATGTTGAAAATTGGTTCCCACGTGTCGTTTTCGGACAAGGGATTGCTGACTGCGACGGCTGAAGCCACGTCGTATGGCTCAAGCTCGTTCATGATATATACCGGCGCGCCGCAAAACACGCGCCGCAAGCCGATCGATTCGATGTTTATCGAAGAAGGCAAAGCCGCCATGCAGGAAAGCGGCATTGAGGAGATCGTGGTCCATGCGCCGTACATTATTAACCTCGGATCGTACAAGCCCAACACGTTTGAGCTGGCGGTAAGCTTTTTGCAAGAGGAGATCCGCCGCACGCATGCGGTCGGCGTGAAGAATATCGTTCTCCATCCCGGCGCGTATACCGATAAGGATGCGGAATACGGCATCGACCGAATTGCCGAAGGCCTCAATGAAGTGCTCGGTGGTACGGATGAGACCGAAGTTAAGATTGCGCTGGAGACGATGGCCGGCAAAGGCACCGAGATGGGACGCAGTTTCGAAGAAATTGCTTCCATTATTGATAAGGTGAAGTACAACGACCGGTTGGCTATCTGCCTTGATACTTGCCATATTCATGATGCGGGATATGACATCGTGAATGATCTGGACGGGGTATTGGAGCAGTTCGACCAGTTGATCGGACTCGACCGGTTAACGGTCGTTCACGTGAATGACAGCAAAAATCCGCGTGGAGCGGGTAAAGACCGTCATACGCCGATTGGAACCGGATGGATCGGCTATGAAGCCATTCAAAGAGTGGTTCATCATGAGAAGCTTCAGGGCAGACCGTTCATTCTGGAGACGCCGTGGATCGGTAAAGATCCGAAAACGCAGCGTCCGATGTATGAGATCGAGATTGCGCTTCTGCGCGGGGATGTGGAAGGCCGGTTCGGGTCGACTTTTGCTCAGCAAGTAGAAGAATTGGGTGCTTTCTTTGCGAAGGAAGGCATCGAATCCCGTTCGTTCGTGCTGGATACCTGGACGCTTCTGAAGAATGATGCCAAAGCCAAAAAGGCGGATCCTCGCGAACCGATGGAGCGCCTGTATGACATGGTCATGGCAGCCGGCCTGCTGTCCGACCTTTCGGAGGAGCAGATCAATCAGCGCCTGATCGCTTGGTTGTCCGGTGTTTCCCTGACTTCATAAGCTTCATTAAATGGCTTTATAATCAGAATACTAAGGCATTCTCGGGATAACGTCCGCAAGTCGCGGCATGTTTTCCTGAGAGGCCGATTGACGTTAATTGCAGATTTAAAAGGAGGATCACCAAGTCTCATGGAAATTCACATCAAGAAGGATCTGCCGTCTGCGGCAGGTCAGTACCCTAATCGTGCCCGCATGCTGATCTCCTGTCCGGATGGACCGGGAATTGTGGCGGCGGTCTCCCAGTTTCTGTACCAGCATGGCGCCAACATTGTCCAGTCTGATCAATATACAATGGATCCGGCCGGCGGCATGTTTTTTATGCGGGTTGAATTTGATCTGGAGAATTTGAACACGAAGCTTCCCCAACTGGAGGAGTCCTTCCGTGAAGTTGCCGATCA
Organism: Paenibacillus sp. MDMC362; assembly: GCF_003269305.1. Classification (NCBI taxonomy): domain Bacteria; kingdom Bacillati; phylum Bacillota; class Bacilli; order Caryophanales; family Paenibacillaceae; genus Paenibacillus; species Paenibacillus sp. MDMC362. Next base: position 13,929 of record NZ_QLYT01000046.1, on the reverse strand, counting down.
ATTCCGTATGGAATGGAATATCTACCATGCGGTCCGCAAGAAACGGCTGGCGATTTTTGTTTCAAAAGAAGATCACTGCCTTGTAGAGCTGTTGTGGCAATGGCAGGCCGGCGATCTGGACGCGGATATCGCGCTGGTGGTAAGCAACCATCTGGATATGAAGGAATACGTGGAATCGTTCGGCATCCCGTATCACCACATTCCGGTTACGGCGGATACGAAGCCTCAAGCGGAGCAGCGCCAGCTGGATGTGATCGGCGATGATATCGACGTGATTATCCTTGCGCGTTACATGCAGATTATTTCGCCAACCTTTATCGAACATTACCGCAACCGGATTATCAACATCCACCATTCCTTCCTTCCGGCCTTTGTCGGCGGCAAGCCTTATGCGCAAGCTTATAACCGCGGGGTGAAAATTATCGGAGCAACCGCCCATTATGTAACCGAAGAGCTGGATGGCGGGCCGATTATTGAGCAGGACGTGCAGCGCGTTAGCCACCGGGATGATGTCAACGAGTTGAAGCGTATTGGCCGTACCATCGAACGCGTAGTGCTTGCAAGAGCCGTCAAATGGCATGTCGAGGATCGGATTCTGGTGCATAACAATAAAACGGTTGTATTCAACTAACGGTCTGCAAAAGATTTGCAAGCGTACGTATGATCAGACAGGAAGACAGCCAGCAGATGCGGAAACAGCACGAACACGATGGCGAGCGATGCCAGAGGAACCGGGCCTGTGCCTGAGATACAAGTCAGAATATGAGGCTGTATTCGAACGATTCATCATAGATAGTACAATGGAGCAGCCTAACACTTTAACGCTGCAATGGATTACCCCTTGATCCCGCTCCTCTTATTGGAGTGGGATTTTTATTTATAACCGACTTGGTAAAAGGAGCCAAATCCCCTGGTATGCCGAAATTACGTTCCAATACATCTTGTGATGGAAGGAAACGTCAAACTTTTTATGGATTCGACTCGTCAATATAGTTGAGCTTGTGAAGAGAGTCTTTACATACGTCTTCTGAACATAGGTGTCATTTGTCATGAGAAAGCAATTTATATGCGGAGAGGGGAATCATCAGTTGTCGTTTTATACAAAAAAAACGTGGATGTTGCTGCCGATGGTGGCGCTGCTGATTGTTGCAACGTTATCCTTCTCGTTCCCGGCCGGAAACGTCTACGCCGACGGAGCGAAGATTGGCATTCAATCCGAAATGGGTTATCAAGGTAAGATTAAACATGATAAATGGAATCCGCTCAAACTGACCTTAACCAGTGACCGGGATCTATCCGGTGACGTGGTCGTGCAGATTCAGAACTACAATGGCTTCGGATATCAAACCTCCTACGTTCAGCAGGTGGACTTGCCGAAGGATACGCCGAAGGAAGTCGTGATCGGCATTCCAGGGGCTGTGCTGAATAAAGATAATAACCAGATCCTGTTCTATGAAGGGTCTTATACCAAGGGGAAGCAGATTCCGTTTGCCTCAGGCAAAAATTACGTGCAGGCTTCTCCGTATCAAGGCGCACTCATCGCCGTGTTATCCGATGATCCCGATACAATGAATTTCATGAATGTCCTTAACGGCAAGGGCAACAGCGTGAACGTGTTCCCGCTTAAGAACGCCAGCGTTCCATCGGATGGAATGCTGCTGAACGGACTGGACGCCATCGTGATCAACAATTTTGCTTCCGATACGCTGTCAGAGCCTCAGCGCAAGGCGATTACAGATTGGGTGAATGGCGGCGGCACCCTGATTCTGGCCGGCGGCGCGGGATATGCCAAAACAGCGGCACCGTTTGCCGACATCACGCCGGTCGTTGCGGATGGGACCACCACCGTTCATTCGCTGGCTGAGCTGGAGAAGCTTGGCGGGAAGCCGCTGAAACTGGATGGGGCCTTTACCATTTCCACAGCGAAAGCGGTGGAAGGCGCCCAAATCGGAATTGAAGCGGACGGACAACCTTTGTTTGCCTCGAAGGCCTATGGCCAAGGGAGTGTTCAATATGCGGCCTATGATTTGGCCATGGAGCCTGTGAGCTCATGGGCAGGCCATCCGGATGCATGGGCATCGATATTGCGCAATAACCTTCCCATGGTGGGCGCGCAGAATGGCATGTACTACAATTCGCTGATGGACAGTTTGAATTACGTTCTGGAGTATTTTCCATCACTGAAGATGCCTTCCTTCACGCTGCTGCTGTGGATGCTCATTATTTATGCGGTCGTCGTTGCGCCGCTGCTCTACTATATCTTAAAGAAGGCGGACAAGCGGGAATGGGCGTGGTTCCTGATCCCGATCATTGCCGTCATCGCGAGCGGTTCCGTTTACGTGGTCGGTTCATCGGACAAGACGCGGGAACTCGCGCACACCATCAACTTGATTGAACTAAACGGTCAGGGGGATGCGGTTAAATCGACGGCTTCCGCATTTTTCACGCCTCGAAGCGGGAACTATGCTTTGGAATTTCCGGAGAATACGTATTTGAAAACGGGACAGTCCCAGACCAGGTTTGGAGGAATGGGCGAGAATAAGAGTTTTGTCCGAGTGGAGCAGGCGTCCACGACGCTGGAGCTACGCGACATGTCCCAATGGTCATTAGCCAAGGTCTGGGTGGACCGTCAAGGAACCGAGGAGATGGGGCGTCTGGGCATGGATTTGAAGCTGGATGCCAAAGGAGAATTAAACGGCAAGGTCACCAATGACACGATTAACGATTTGACCGAGGTTGTGCTGGTTGTCGGGGGCAAAGCCTACAAGCTGGGAGATATCAAGAAGGGAGATGCTGCAGCCGTTCCTCAGGACCCGAAACAAATCATCAAGTTTACGGGCGGTGACTTGTCCGGGATGCTGTACCCTTATTCGCAGAATGATCCGAAACAGCGTGAGCGAGATATTTTGTCCCAATACGGATATTCCAACAGAATGGTCAACAGAGATGCTTACATCTTGGGATGGAGCAAGGACCATTTGACGAATTATACGTTGAAAGGCGCTGAGGTGGACAGTGATCAGCTCAATTTCTGGATACAGCCCGTGGAGATGGATTGGGGACTGAACGGGGAGATCAACATTCCTTACGGCTTCCTGTCTCCCGAAATATCGCAGGTGAATGCGCCGATGTTCGGGGTTTACCCTCATGGTGTGGAGATGGGACAGGGCAGCTTGATCGCCGAATTCCCGTTAATATTGGAAGGCAACGTGAAGTATTCGGAACTGTCGATCAAAGGCACTAAATTCAACAACAACGTGACGATGGAGATCTGGAACTCGAAGAAGAGCGAATGGGAGCCTGTTACAGACGCGAACAATGTGTTTACCATTACCAAGAATCCCGAGCAGTATATCGTAGGGAATCGGATCCGCTTCATGATCACCGCCAAGGATCAGACCAACTTTATGATGCCGGAGCTGTCTGTGAAGGGGGAGGCCACTCAATGATCGAGATTAGTAACCTGAGTAAAAAATACGGAACGTTCCATGCGTTGAAGGATATCAGTCTTCATATTGAAAAAGGGACGGTATTTGGATTTGTCGGTCCGAACGGAGCCGGCAAGTCCACAACAATGTCCATATTGGCCACCCTGATGCTGCCAACCTCGGGTGTTGCCAAGGTCGGCGGCTTCGACGTGACCCAGCATCCCAAGGAGGTCCGCAAGCGGATCGGCTACATGCCCGATTTCTTTGGCGTGTATGACCAGCTGAAGTCTACCGAATATTTGCATTTCTACGGGGCAAGTTACGGCATTCCGCGGGCCGAGCGGGAACAGCTCATTCCGCAGCTCCTGGAGCTGGTCAACCTGAGCGACAAAGCGGATACCTACGTTGACAGTCTCTCGCGCGGGATGAAGCAGCGTTTATGCCTTGCCAGGTGCCTGGTGCATGATCCGGATGTCTTGATTCTGGATGAGCCGGCTTCGGGGCTGGATCCGCGGGCGCGGATCGAGATGCGTGAGATATTGAAGGAATTGAAGCTTATGGGCAAGACGATCATCATTTCGTCGCATATTTTGCCTGAGCTGGCGGAGATGGTGGATGAAATCGGCGTGATCGAGCACGGCGAGATGGTTGCCCAAGGCAAGGTGGCCGATATTCAGAGCCGTCTCCGCGTGAAAAAAGTCATCCATATCCGCACGCTGGAGCGTGAAGAGGAACTGGCCGAGAAGCTGCGGGACGAACCGTTTGTCACGTCGGTATTAACGGATAACACCGGCGTCCATGTTCATTACGGCGGGGATGACACGCAGCAAAGCGCTCTGCTGCGGCAGGTGGTCTCCTGGGAAATTCCGATTGTCTCGTTTCAGGAAGCGCAGAGCAACCTGGAGGATGTATTCCTCGAAATTACCAAAGGAGGACCCCGCGAATGAATTGGAGCAGAAAGCTAATTAATCCGGTCATTGACAAGGAATTTCGGCTGCGGATGCGTTCTACGCGTTCCATGCTGTCGGTGTTATTTTATGTGTTGGCGCTCGGAGCCGTTGCGATGGGCTTCATTTATCTTTTCTTATATTTGGGACAGCGGGGACCTCAGCGATTTGATCCGCAGATGAGCCAAATGATGTTCTATGTGCTGAGTTTTGCCCAGCTTGTTCTCATCGCATTCATGGCGCCGGCTCTTACCGCCGGTGTCATCAGCAGCGAGCGGGAGAAGCAAACGCTGAGCATGCTGCTGACGACGCAGCAGAGCTCGGCCACGATTGTGCTGAGCAAGCTGGTGTCGGCGCTCAGCTTCATGACATTGATCGTGCTGGCCACCCTGCCGGTATACAGCATTGTTTTCCTGTATGGGGGGATTTCGCCGAAGCAGCTCATATCCGTCTTTGCCTTTTATTTATTCGTGATGCTGCTGCTCGGTTCGCTTGGCGTGATGTTCTCGACTATATTCAAAAGAACCATCGTCGCGATTATTGTCACCTACGGTGCGGGACTGATTATCTTCCTTATAACAGGACTGCTGTATTTGTTCTTCATGGGAATTGAACAGCAGAATATGTATCAAAGCGGGCAGGCGCCAACGCCTGGCAGCTATTCCTGGGTCGGATATTTGCTGGGCCTGAATCCGGCCGGGGCGATGATGAGTTTGTTTAACCCGTCCTTCTCAAAAGACGTGTTCCTGCTGCACGGTGGAAGCTTGAACAGCAAGGCCCCCATTGAATTGTGGCTGGAATTTTTCATCGTCTATTCGGTTGTGATCGTTCTCGCCCTGTGGGTTGCCGTACGGAATATCCGTCCTGTCGCCAGGCGGAAACGTAAGGATAAGCACAAAGAACAGCTCCCGCAAGTATCGGAAATGACGCGGGACGAAGCGTAACCTAAAGCATAAGAGCAGGGTAAGGAGGAAGAGCAATGGACAACATCATGCGTTTTATCGAAGCCGCGAGACGGCGGCTGCAGGGATTCCGCGTCATAACGTATGTTTTATACGGACTGATGGCAGGGTTTGCCGCGCTGCTGCTGCTTCTGGTGCTGGGGAGATTCGTGCCCATAACCTGGCTTCCCGTCGCATCCGTGGCCGTTCCTGTAGGAGCAGGTTTCGTAGGTTTGTTATGGGGATGGCTGCACCGGGTTCCGATCGAAGAGGCCGCTTCTGCGATGGATCATGTTCCGGATGGAGCGGAGCGAAGCGACATGATGGTGACGGCACTATCGTTCAAGGAAGAGGAATCGCAGGCCGCTAAATGGCAGCGTGAGCAGGCGGAACGTTATGGCGCACGTTTTGCGGAGCAATTGCCGGAGCGTCTTCCTTACCCTAATCGTAAAAGGCATCTCTTGATCTGTGGCGCTTCGCTGGCTGCCGTGCTCATCCTTGTTTTTGTTCCGAACCCGATGGATAAGAAGGTGGAAGCGGCAAAAGAGGCCCGGAGCTGGATGAAGGAGCAGGCAGCCAAGACCGAAAAGCTGGCGGAAGAACTCCAGAAAGAAACAATCGATCCTGCCGACAGGAAGAAGCTGCAGGAGAAGCTGGATGCCTTGAAAAAAGCGCTGGAGCGTGAGAAGCATCCCGAGCAAGCGCTGAAGAAGCTGGAAGAAGCCATGAAAGAGCTGGAGAAAATGGCGAAACAGCAGGAGGAAAAAGCGAAGGCATTGTCGGAGCTGGCCCAAAAAATGCAGCAGGAGAAGGCGTTGTCACAGGTGGGAAAAAAGCTAGCCGAAGGCATGCCCGATGAGCTCAAGCAGGAAATGAAGAAACTCACCGAGCAGGTGAAAAAGATGTCCCAGGAAGAGAAGAACGAGCTGGCCGATGCTTTGAAAAAGTTGGCAGAGGAAGCTGCCAAGCAGCTGGAGGACGGGAAGCTGGAGCAAGAGCTCAAGAAAGCGGCAGACTCGCTGAAGGAAGGCAAGCTGCCGAAAGAGCTGGAAGAAGCGCTCCAGCAGCTGGCCGAGGAGCTGGCTAAAGCGGCCCAAGCTAAAGCCGCATCCGACAGTCAATCGCAATCCGCCGCTTCGCTGGCGTCCTCCCTTGCTTCGCAAGGACTGAGCTTGGCCGATCAGATGACGGCTGCCGGGATGTCGGTATCGGATGCCTGGAGTAACGGCGGCAGTGCGGAGGCGTTGGCGCAGGCGGGATCCGGGGAAGGCTCGGGAGAAGAAGGCGAAGGCTCGGAGGGAAGCCCCGGTGAAGGCGGCTCCGGGGCCGGTCAAGGTCAAGGCGCCGGCAGTGGGTCCGGTTCGGGGAGCGGCTCTGGATCAGGAGCAGGCTCCGGCTCAGGCGGCAGCGGAGGATCGGGAAACGGAACCGGAAGCGGAGCCGGCTTCGGCTCAGGCGGTCGCGAGCTTGTGACGATCCCTAGGGATTTCAAGGGCAGCGGCAATGTGCAAAACGATTCCGGCGAGATCAAGGGCAGCGGCGGAGATATCCAGAAGGGCGGCGTTTCGCCGACCGTTCCGGGCATGTCCAGACCTTATGAGGAAGTGTACCGCGATTATGAGACCGAAGCGCGCAAAACATTAGATCGCAATCCGCTGCCTGACCAGATGCAAGGGTTGGTTGAGGAATATTTCATACAGATCAATCCGAATCCGTAGGGGATCGAGGAATCGATCACGGAAGCTAGAATGAGTACTTGAACTTTACCAAGAAGATGGAGGTTTCGTCCATGTCGGATATAGCAGTGAGACCACAGGAATGGATGGAGAAAATATCGGGCCTGCGGGAACATATCGGCAAGGTGATTGTCGGGCAGCAGGATGTTGTGGAGCAAATGCTCTGGTGTATCTTTGCAGGAGGGCATGCCCTCCTGGAGGGGATTCCGGGTCTCGGTAAAACGATGCTCGTCCGCACGGTGTCGGAAGCGTTGGAGCTGTCCTTTTCCCGCATACAGTTCACGCCGGATTTGATGCCGAGCGATATAACGGGCACCAATATCCTGTCGTTCGGGCAGCATGGGGACACCGGGATGACCTTTCAAAAGGGTCCGCTGTTCAGCAGCATCGTGCTGGCCGACGAGATTAACCGGGCCACGCCCAAAACCCAGAGCGCCTTGCTGGAGGCCATGCAGGAGAAGACCGTCACGGTGGGTGGGGTAACCCACCAGCTGCCCAAGCCTTTCTTCGTTCTTGCCACGCAAAACCCGCTGGAAAACGAGGGAACGTATCCATTGCCGGAGGCGCAGCTTGACCGCTTTCTGCTGAAGATCGAAGTGTCGTATCCAAGCGCGGATGAACTGAAGGAAATCGTGAAGCGGACGACATCCTCCCACGAATTCCAGGTGGAGCGGCAAATGACCGGCGACGAGCTGCTGGAAATCCAGCGCGGAGCCCGGGAAGTGCTGGTTGCCGAGGAGATTTTGGACTATGCAGTTCGTCTGCTCATGATGACGCATCCCGAAGAGGCAGCGGCCCCGGAGGCGGTGCGAAAATACGTTCAGTTCGGTTCCGGACCGCGGGGCATTCAGTCCATCATATCAGTGAGCAAGGTCCGTGCATTGTGCAGCGGCCGGATGCATGTATCGACAGGGGATATTCGCGCCGTGGCTTTATCTGCGCTGCGCCACCGTTTGTTCCTGAATTTCGAGGGGCAGGCGCTCGGCATTACGACAGACCATGTCATTCAGGAGGTTCTGCAAGCGCTGGAGGCATCCGCGTGAGCGGGGGCGGGCACCTGCTTCCTCCGGAATGGCTTCCGCGTCTGGAGCGGCTGAGCCTGGATGCCAAGCGGCGGGTTGCCGGGACGCTGCAGGGAAAGAGGCGATCCCGCCGGCTCGGATCGTCCCTCGAGTTTGCCGATTATCGAGTGTATGCACCCGGCGATGATGTCCGCAGGTTTGACTGGGGCGTCTATTCTCGTACGGGAAAAGCATTCGTGCGTCAATTCATGGACGAGCAGGAGCTGACGGTCAGTCTATTCGTGGATTGCTCGGCATCGATGGGGGCTGTCATGTCATCGTCATCCGAACCATCTGCTGCAGATCCGGCAGGAACGATGGAAAGTCCGAAATGGCTGCTCGCACGTCAACTCGCCGCAAGCATCGGCTACATGGCATTGTCCTCCTACGACAGACTGCAGATCGCCTGTTACAGCCGTTCGATTAACGCCCGCCTTCCGATCATGAGAGGAAAGGGCTCGGCCCATCGCCTGTTTTCGTTCCTGCAAGGGGCAGAAACGGGAGGCGAAGGCAGTTTGGGCGCAGCGCTTGCGGTTCCTGGCGCACTCCCCCGGCAGCCGGGGATGACCTGGGTGTTCTCGGATTTTTGGCTCGAGGGCGGCGAGGAGGAATTGTTCAGGGCGCTTTCCCTTTTATCCGGCACCGGGCAGGAAGTGGTGCTGGTGCATGTGTTGTCGAGGGAAGAACTGGAGCCCAAATTGACCGGCGATTTGCGATTGGTCGACAGCGAAACGATGAGCGGCAAGGAAGTGGCCTTGACGGGTAAAGTGCTCGATGCTTACAAAGAGGAGCTGGAGCGGTATCGGACGATGCTGTCCCGCGTGTGCGCGGAGCGGGGGATGTCTTACGTGCTCATTCCGGCGGACATGCCGCTTACAGATGCGATGTTCGGGGTGCTTGCGGGAGCTGGCCTGGTTACTGGATAGAGCGGGATCCCATGCAGGGCCCCGTTCCAAGCATCTGCCGAACTTCATATGTATTTGGGTAGCTGATAGACGGGGAACACCGGTGAATACTCACCTATGAAATGCAGGCTTTATGAGCACCTGTCTGTGATCTATTTCGAAGAAACAACAAGAGAATTCATTGAAATAAAACAGGAACAGATGACAAGCCTTCATCCAATGCTTTGAGAAAACGTCCAAGTCGTGTTAGTCAGGGTCCACGGGAGTAAGGAGGGGACACGTTGGGGATTCAATCTTGGCTGAGCCTATGGTTCGGTTTAACGCTGCCGGCCATCGTGCTTATGTATATGTTCAAACGAAAATATGTCGATACAACCGTTCCCAGCCACTTGCTGTGGGAGCGGGTGCTTCGGAACCTGGAGGCCAACAGGCCGTGGCAGAAGCTGCAGAATCGGCTTCTGCTGTGGCTTCAGCTGCTTGCTGCTGCGCTGATGGTCTTCGCACTGATGCAGCCTTTTATGCAGGTGTCTGGCGGAGGCAGCGCCCACGTGGTCATCGTTGCCGATACCTCGGGCAGCATGAGCGCGCAGATTCAGCCATCGGCTGAAGGCGAAGCCGCATCCAGGCTGCAATGGATGCAGGAACGAATGAAGGAATACGTGAAGAACCAAGGGAGACGGAGCGAAATCACCCTCCTGTCCGTGGGAGCAAGTCCCATGACGCTGGTCTCTCATGAAAGCGACCGCACGGTCATTGATAAGGCTGTGGATGGGTTGAGGCCCTATTACGGTCAGGCAGCCTACAGGGAAACCTTATCGCTCGCTTCCGCTCTGACGCGGGAAGAGCGGGATGCAGAAGTCGTTATTTTTACGGACAGCTACTGGAAGCAGGATACGGAGCCCATAACGTTTCAGGTTCCGGTATCCGTAGAGAAGGTGCAGGGAGAACTCCCTCTTAACGTGTCCATTGACCAATTCGGCATTTCACCCAAGGGTGAAACAGGTTCATCTTATGGGGCGGTCGCTGTCCTCAGCACGAATGCCAAGGAATCGATGACGGCTGAAGTGAATCTTTACGGGGATGAACAGCTATTGACCAGCAAGATGCTTGAACTGGAGCCTGGTAAAAAATCAACCGAATCCTTTTCCGATCTGCCGTTTGCGGAAGTGTACCGGCTTGAGTTATCGCAGGAGGACGGATACGCCGCAGACAATCAATCCCTTGCATTCGGTTTGGGTCATGGATCTTCGCGCGTGCTTCTGCTGACTTCGGGCAATTTGTTTCTGGAGAAGGCCCTGCAGCTAAGCGGAGCCGAAGTCACCCGGGTTGCTTTGGACGAGTCCAAAGACAAGACCGCCAAGGACAATGGCAGTGCGGATAAGGAAGCGGGCGAGGGCAGCACAGCTGCGGATGTACCGCCCGTGCCCGAAGGCGAATTTGATCTGCTCGTCATCGACGGAGACGTGTCGGAAGGGTTCAAGCAAGGGAAGTGGGCGGAACTGGCCGCCAAGACTCCGCTATGGACGATCGGCGGAGAAGGTGCCAAAGTCGGTAACCAAGGGGGGCGTGCCGTGCTTTCCAAGCATCCGGTGACCGCCTATGTAACCTTATCGGGCGTCTATTTTGGCACGCTGGTGGAACAGGCCCCTGCCTGGGGAGAGCCCGTTATAAAGCTGGGGGATCAACCGATCGTCTATGCGGGAAGAGAAAACGGGCGACCGCGCTTGTCGTTTCATTTCCTGCTTCAGGATAGCGATCTTCCATTATCGCCGGAATTCCCGGTTATGGTCAGCAATGCACTCGAGTGGATGACCTCGGGCAAGGGAAGCGGCCTTGGCCGCTATATGGCTGGCGCGCAAGCGGATATACCGATTGCGGCGGATACGGTAGCGGCAAAATGGGTGCCTGCGAGCGGTCTTGCTCTTGCTGACGGCCTCCCTGCTGCGGAAGCGCTCCGGAATGAGCAAGGGATCTCGCCGGTACAGCTTGTGCCGGAATATCCGGGGTTGTACGCTTTTGAACAGCAAAATGAAGCGGGTGAGAAGCTTAGGTTTTGGCTGGCCGTGACGGCGGATCCATACGAGGCGGATTGGAGCGACGATCAGGGCCCGGCGGTAAGTCAAGCGGCTGCGAACGCGGATGAGTCTGAAGCAGGAGATGGTTCCGGCACATCCGGAAGTAACGAAACGACGAACCGCGTCGGTTCGTTAATGCCATGGCTGGCTGCCTTGGCACTGGCTGTGATCGCAGCAGAATGGGGGGTGTACCAGCGTGGGCGTTCAATTTAGCCAACCATGGTTGTTGCTGCTGTTGATTCCGGCAGGATTATTTCTCTACTATGCATACAAATCGGATTTTCGATTAAGCGGCTTTCGGAAGAAACTGGCTTTATTCTTTAGAACCTGCGTCATTCTATTATTGATTCTTATGATTTCGGGTTTGCACGGCTTTACCGTCTTAAGAGATAAACAGATTGTGTATCTGGCCGACCGTTCCGACAGTATGGGGGATTCGGCCCGGATCGCGAGCTGGATTAACGATTCTCTCTCGGCAAAAGGCGAGAAGGATGGCACCGCCGTTGTTTCTACAGGGCTTGAGGGCGCTGTGGAACGGCGGTTATCCTCTGAGGAGAATGCAGGAACTTCGTTCAATGCCCTGCTGGAGCAGCAGTTTACGGGGCTGGAGTCCGGTCTTCAGCTCGCGGGGAGCCTGTTCGAGGGCAACAGCGATTCCAGAATTGTGCTGATCTCGGACGGGGAAGAGAATGTAGGCATCATGGCAGCGGCCGGGAGGCTGCTGAAGGACCGGGGCATTGCGGTTGATGTGCTTCCGGCTCCGAAGCAGGCCATCCATGACGTTGCGGTGGAGGAACTGAAGGTACCGGATAAGCTGTATCAAGCGGAGTCTTTCTATGTGGAGGTTATGATCCGCAGCACGTTTAAGACCTCCGGTGAGCTGCGCATTTACGAGGATAACCGTGAGATCGGCCGGGAACGCGTGGACGTCACCCCGGGCGAGAACCGGTATGCCGTGAAAGGCCTGGCCAAGAGTCCGGGACTTCACCGTTACCGTGCCGAAATCTTCATGGACGGGGATGAAGCGTCCGCCAATAATGCAGCGTTCGATTTCACCCGGGTGGAAGGTCCGCCGAACGTGCTAATCGTGGAGGGAACCCCGGGAACGTCGGGGAATATCACGGCAGCCCTCGAGTCCGGCATGATCGGCACCGAGGTGATTCCGCCCGAGCTGCTCCCGCTGGAAGCGGCCAAGTATGCCGTATACGACAGTATCATCTTTAATAACGTTTCGGGCAGTGACGTCGGCGGCAAGCAGATGGAGCTGATCGAGCAGGCGGTCCGAAGCTTTGGCATCGGGTTTATGATGGCGGGCGGCGAGGACAGCTTCGGGATGGGCGGATATTTTAAAACCCCTATCGAAAAGGCGCTGCCGGTCTCCATGGAGCTGGAAGGCAAGCGGGAGATTCCATCCCTTGGCCTCATACTCGTCATCGACCGTTCGGGGAGCATGGAAGGCAACAAAATCGAATTGGCCAAGGAATCGGCGATGCGAACGGTGGAACTGCTGAGAGCCAAGGATACGGTCGGCGTTGTCGCCTTTGACGACCAGCCGTGGTGGGTCGTTCCGCCGCAGAAGCTCGGGGACAAGGAAGAGGTGCTCAGCAGCATCCAATCGATACCGAGCGCAGGCGGGACCAACATCTATCCTGCCGTTTCCTCGGCGCTTGAGGAAATGCTGAAAATTAACACCCAGCGCAGACATATCATTCTGATGACCGACGGGCAGTCCGCCATGAATTCCGGTTATCAGGATCTGACCGATACGATGGTGGAGAACAAAATCACGATGTCTTCCGTGGCGGTCGGGATGGATGCGGATACCAACCTGCTTCAATCCTTGGCAGATGCGGCCAAGGGTCGTTATTACTTCGTTGAGGATGAAACGACGCTGCCGGCGGTATTCAGCCGGGAGGCGGTCATGCTGGCCAAATCCTATATCGTGGATAAACCCTTTGTCCCGGCCGTTCAGAGCCCGGGCGATTGGGCTAGTCTATTCCAGCAGGGCGTTCCGGGGCTGTATGGTTATGTAGCGACAACGCCGAAGTCTTCCGCCCAGACGGTTCTGTCCAGTCCGGAGCCGGACCCAATCCTGTCACGCTGGCAATACGGATCCGGGCGAACGGTGGCATGGACGAGCGATTTAAGCGGAAAGTGGTCCAAGGAATGGGTATCGTGGTCCGGCTTTGCCAACACGTTGACCGAAATCGTGAAGTGGACATTCCCGCAGTTTACGTCGTCGCCCTATGAAGTGACTACCGAGACGGCCGGCAACCAAGTAAAGCTCCAAGTTATGGCAGAGGGCGAGAATCCGCCGGAGAAGCTGAATGCGGTAATCGGGGACGATGAAGCCGGCGAGCAGACGGTAGAGCTCATTCAGGAGGCCCCCGGCCGTTATACCGGGCTCGTCAACGTATCCAAGCCGGGAGCCTTCCTCATGTCCCTTGAGGACGCGAGTGGGGAAGAAGCGCTGCAAGCCGCGCCGGGCACCGGTTTTGTTGTGCCATATTCGCCGGAATACCGGCTATCTTCCGGCAGCGGCGAGGAAGCCATGAAGCGGCTGGCCGAAGTAACCGGGGGCCGCGTACTATCCTGGGATAACCCGGCCGAAGTGTTCGACCGGCAGGCGGCCTCGCGGATGAATCTCCATGATTGGAGTTATCCGCTGCTGGTGGCGGCCCTGCTGCTGTGGGTCGCCGACATCGCCGTGCGGCGCTTGGCTCTGCCATGGGGCGCCATCGGCGCTAGGCTGGCCGCCCTGCTCCGCAGGCGGCCGGCACCTGCCGGCGAGGCCGGGCGCGACGCCGGCCTCGAGCGGCTGGCGGCGCGCAAAGCC
>NZ_QLYT01000045.1:0-92308 GCF_003269305.1 Paenibacillus sp. MDMC362 | reverse complement strand
GGTTCAGGTCCGTGTGGGCTAACCCCCGTGGAGGTTCGAGTCCTCTCGACCGCATCTATGAAGAAAAGCTGTTTTTCAAGTGAAATTTAACTTGGAGAACAGCTTTTTTCGTTCCTCTTCTTGTGGAAATCGCGTTATACTAAATTGGAGGAACCGTTCAGCTTTAGGGTGAATTCAATGGAGTGGATTTATAATATTTGGCCTGTTAGCAGAAGTTACTGGCGGGTTATTTTGAATACAAGGGGTGTGATCCTGTGATAAAACCTCGAAAAAGGCTGGGCTTTATTTTGTTGATGCTCGTTGCTGTGAGTTTATCTGTTGGATGTCAACCATCGGATGAGGGGAATGTGGCTGAGCCATCGGTGGAATCTTCGAAGAAGGATGCCCAGAAGGCAGGGCCCTCTCCCGGCACAGAAGAATCTTTAGATGGAGAGGATCACGTCTCAGGAAGCGGTGCCGTCGCAGAACAGGATGATACGGACGTTGCTCCAGGCAATCTGGCCGCAGAACCCGATGTGGATTTAGCGGATGTGACGGCGGTCCGGCTCATTAATCATAGCTCGGGCTGGATCGGCGGAGAAGGCTGGATAGCTTTTAGTGATAACGGTGGCACGGAATGGGAGGTTCAGGCTCAGCCAAAAGGCACCGTACGCCAAATTTTCGCGCTGAATGGCAAGCAGGCCTGGACTGTGATGGAGAATAACGATCTGTACCGCACAACGGATGGCGGTGAGACTTGGATTCAGATTGGAAGCACGCCGAATGCCGGATTTCTCCATTTCATCTCGCCTGAAACAGGATTCAGCGGGCAAGCCAAAACCGAGGACGGGGGCCAAACCTGGAGCAACCTGGATATACCGGATACGACCGCCAGCAGCCCTGTCACGGGAGCCATCACCGATGAAGCTGCCGAAGCTCCCAAGAATGAAGACGCTGCGTCAGGATCGTTGTATGTTGTTAACGCGAAATCCCATAACTGATTCATAACAAAGAAGACCGGAGCTCTCGGTCTTCTTTTTGTGGTTACGTCCAATCTCAGCAAGGAAGAGGCAGAACGATGAACATCATATCGTTCATTAAGGCAGCTCTTTGAATATCATTCGCGAGCCCAGCCAAAGACCAGCGGCAACTCCGATTAAGCCGAAGAGGGCCACCAGGACAATCAGATTAAAGGAATGCCAACCAAGCAGGAATCCAATGCCGCTTCCCATGGTTGTTCCGGTGAGCAATCCCAGTGCGGCGCCAAGCTGCTTATGATGTAACGTCATACTTACTCACCTCAATTGTTGGAGGATGCGAACGGAATGTTACTTGTATTCCCTGATCGTCATGAAATATGCCATAACAGAAAATAAGCCCGGCTTGGCCGGATCGACCCGGCAAGCTGAGCATTGGTTGGAATCATAAGTATGGTTGCGTTATAACAGCGGCTTTGATTATAAACTTTGCTTTAATGCGCAATCTGCGAATAGCACAGATTTAGGGATTCGGAAGAACTGTTCCGCTTTTTCCTGGAACGCTGCGGACGGTACGGTGCCCTGGTGCAGCCATTTGCGGAATGTGCCGGGATGTACGCCGATCCAGCGGCTAACATCGCTTACCGACAAGTCATGAACCATGCACAGGCCTGTCAGAATCCGATTGCTAACGGGTGAGCGTGTCAGTGTGCGTTTCATGAAGCGGGAAGGTGCCGGCTGACAGATTAAAGGTGACTTGTCCAGCAGTTCCTCCCTGAAGAGAATGTGCCGGGGATAACCCAAGTAGTCGCAGGCCTTCTCCAGGTTGTGTTTTCCGGGAACGCGTCCCTCATATACCCAGGCGCTGACACTACGGGAGGATACTCCCAATTCCTCGGCCAATTGCGACAATTTGATATCGTTGGCCATAAGTACGGCTAGTAGGACGCGGTTGCGAATTTGGCAGCGGGTCGGCCGGCGAAAGCGCTTGACTCGCACACCTTTCCCCAAATATTTACGATTGATCAGGGACCACGCCTCAATGGAGTGTTTTTCTTGCTGCAGTTGTGTAGGCATAATTCCTCCGATTTTTTTAACACAATACTACAATATTCGACACTCACTTTTCAATAGCCAATCATAAAACAATTGTTTCCATTTCGTTGTTACCTGATTTATAAGTCGGATGTAATGGTCCGATAGACCTACTAATATATTCGATTACTATCAAGAAATGTTCGCTTTTTGGTGATGATGACGCTATGGTTGGCGTTTATAACGAGAATAAATGAAGTTAAATACGAACGATTGATGAAGTATGGCTTGACTCATTCGTGAATTCGTTTTATATTAACTATGGTTGATGAAGAAAAAAGATGCTTATTCGTATATCCCTGAAAATAAGGTTCAGGGGTTTCTACAAGGGACCTTAAATTCCTGACTACGAATAGGATGCGCAAGCATACCTATTCGGAGCAGGATTTTTTTGTGCCCGAAAAGCGGTGTGCGCAGAGCGACAGTCAAAACACACAGGGGGATATGATGAGCAAATATGATGTGATCGTTGTTGGTGCCGGTCCGGCCGGTATTTTCGCTTGTTATGAACTGACGTTAAAGTCACCGGGCAGAAAGGTGCTATTAGTTGACAAGGGACATGATATTTACCGGAGAAGCTGCCCGATCCTGGAGGAGAAGATTAAGCTCTGTCCACCGGCAGTAGGACGCAAGGAATTTGCCGGTTGTTTGCCGGCTTGCTCGATTACGGCCGGATTTGGCGGGGCAGGAGCATACAGCGACGGCAAATTCAACATAACCACGGAGTTTGGCGGCTGGATGACCGATTATTTGCCAGGCTCCAAAGTCATGGAGCTCATCGAATATGTGGACGCCATCAATCTGGAGCACGGAGCAACACCTGCCATCACGGATCCGACAACAAATGCGATCCGGGATATTGAACAGCGTGGATACGCAGCGGGCCTGAAGCTGCTTCGCGCGCAGGTAAGACATCTTGGAACCGAGCAGAATTTGGAGATACTGAAGTCGATATACGAATATTTAAAGACAAGAATTGATATGGCTTTCCGGGCGGAGGTCGAGGACATTGTCACCGTCAAAGAAGACGGAGCCCACCGCGTTACCGGCATCGCAATGAAAGGCGGGGAGGTCCATGAGGCGAATTTGGTGATGGTCGCCCCTGGCCGTGACGGCTCAGCCTGGTTGACCAGTGTATTGAAAAAACGCAGATTGAAAATGCATAATAACCAAGTGGACGTGGGCGTTCGGGTTGAAACCTCGGATGTGGTCATGCGCGAGATCAATGAGCATTTGTATGAAGGCAAATTCATCTTTAACACCTCGGTCGGAACCCGGGTGCGTACGTTCTGCAGCAATCCTTCCGGTCATGTCGTGGTTGAGAACCATAGCGGGGTGATGGCAGCCAATGGCCATTCTTATAAAGATCCGGCATTGGGATCAGCTAATACGAACTTTGCGCTGCTCGTATCCCATAAGTTTACGGAGCCGTTTGACAAGCCTAACGAATATGCGCGTGAAATATGCAAGCGGGCTAACGACCTATCCAGCGGCGGGGTTATTGTACAGAAATACGGCGACGTGCTCCGCGGCCGGAGATCCACCGAGGGCCGAATTCGCGAAGGGTTTCTGGAGCCGACGCTGAAGGAAGCCGTTCCAGGTGATCTTGGCTTGGTGCTGCCGTACAACACCATGAAAAGCCTGATCGAGATGGTCGAAGCGCTTGATAAAGTCACGCCGGGAATCGCGTCGGAGCACACATTATTCTACGGGGTGGAGGCCAAGTTCTACTCCGCAAGACCGAAGCTGACGGAGTCCTTCGAGACGGAAATCAAGGGACTTTATTGTGGCGGTGATGGTGCGGGCATTACCAGGGGGCTTGCTCAGGCAGGAGCCGCCGGCGTCTGGATTGCCCAGAACATGCTGAATCAATTAAGTTCGTGATTCAGCTTTATTCCCTTAAATAGAGTGTTGATTTCAGGAGCACGCTCTGGTATATGCCAGGCGGTGCTCCTATTTGGTTAGATCTGGCGCAGCCGATCTGTCCGATATGTTGGTGGGAGCGATTTCTTTTTCCGGACGAACGGGGTATGATAGATACGAAAGATTTACATACATGTTAGAGATGGAGGAACGGACGATGATTAAACATATTGTTTTTTTCAAATTGAAGGACTCATCCGCAGAGAATATTGAGAAGACGGTGCAGGTGCTGCGCGATATGGATGGCAAGATTCCGATGCTTAGATCCCTTGAGGCAGGCGCAGATGTAATTCGCTCGGATCGCTCATATGACTTGGCTTTGATCGTTGAAGTGGACAATCTTGAAGATTTGCAAGCATATGCCGTTCATCCTGTTCACCAGGAAGTGATCCA
This sequence comes from Paenibacillus sp. MDMC362, assembly GCF_003269305.1. Taxonomy (NCBI): domain Bacteria; kingdom Bacillati; phylum Bacillota; class Bacilli; order Caryophanales; family Paenibacillaceae; genus Paenibacillus; species Paenibacillus sp. MDMC362. Next base: position 87,941 of record NZ_QLYT01000045.1, on the reverse strand, counting down.
ATACATCAATACGGTGAAAGATCATACGCTTAGCGTTGATTTTGAAGTGTAGGCACTGATATAGACTTACAACAACGGGTTGGAGGAGATTTGCGGTGTATTATGTAAATCAAGAACAAATTGAACGACGTCTGAGCGCGATTCCCGAAATTGCGGAAGGGCTACGTGCTGCGGCACAATCATGGGACGGAGGGCTTGTGCTGGGGTTGGTTCAGGAGCGCGCGCTTCATCTGGCGATCGAAGTCGTGACGGATGTCGGCAGCTACTTAATTGACGGATTTATTATGCGGGATGCCAGCAGTTATGAAGATATCATGGATATTAATCATGAGGAAAAAGTGTTCCCCGAAGAGGTTCATAAGGTGCTGCTGGAGCTGGTCCGATTGCGCAAACCGCTCGTGCAGGACTACTATGATTGGGACAGGCATACGCTTCATTCTTTAACCCCGATTCTGCCTGGTGTGCTGGAGCAATTTGCGGGAAGTGTCCGTGAGTATTTAAAGAACGAGATGTACTAATGGTTGTATAGTTTCACTAAGAAATACCCCATGATGCCATGGGCTCTTCCATACACACGATCCTTGCAGGCCTTCAGGGAATCCCTGAACGGCCTGTTTTTTGTTGGTTTATGTCAAAGCGCTTGCATGCTCCGAAGATGCGGGGAAACTCGTGGTTCTGCTAGCTGGAATAAAAAAAGTCGCCGGTGTTGTGTCAAGACAAGCCCATGCTGCTTATAATGCATCAAGCGACTAGGCATTCGCCCGGTCGGACGAAAGGAGGAGTTCCCCATGACAGAATGGAGTGCGCTGGCCGCTGCCATCGGTATCGTTCTGATCGCGGTTGCGGCGGTGATCATGATGGTGTCGGTTAAAAGGCTGATCGGGCGGGCCGAGACCATGCTGGGTCGGCTTGAGGAAGACAGTGCCCGATTGACACAGGAAGCCTCGCAAGTGCTGGTGCAGGCATCCGTCTCGCTAGAGATGATTCAGCGTCAGCTTGCGGCAGGCGAAGCTTTTGCCGCTTCCATGTCCGAAGCGGCGTCAGCGGTAGCCAAGACGGCCGATGCGGTTCATGCTGTAGGGAAAAAAGCTTCCATAACCGCCATTGAGCATCTGGAACGTGCTCGCCTCGATAATGAACGGCAGATTGGGGAGATGTTCCGGTGGGTTGATGCCGGAATGACGCTATGGCAATCATGGAACAAGTACACCTCCAAGTCCGGCGAAGGGCAAGCCAAATAGAAGGAGAGATGGAATATGAAAGAGAAGAGCAAAGGACTCCTCTGGGGAGTATTGATCGGCAGTGTTGCAGGTTCTGTTACCGCACTTCTTCTGGCTCCAAAATCCGGCAAAGAGCTTCGGAATGACATTGCCGACGGCGCCCGCGGCATCGGCACCAAGGTGCAGGAGGCAGCGGAGAAGGTAGGAGAGCAGGGCGTCAACCTGATCGGCATCATGACGGATCGGGCAGAGAACGTGATCTCCGACATTCAGTCCTGGCGCAATCGACAAGAAAGCTGGCTGGCGGAAGAGGAAATTGCGCAGGTTTCCTCGTTTGACAAGGATTTTGAAGAAGATGCCTATGTTCCCTCTGCTGCGGAAGTGAAGGTCAACGATTAATTCAGGATCAGATGATCGCTTCAGCACTCATTTACGAGGATAAGGAATACGCCAAAATACATGAAAGCCGGGGCGGCAATCAGCCCCGGCTTTGCTGTGTATAAACTACTTGAAAGATAAAGACCAGACTACATTTCCTTGTTCCTGTAATGAAAATTAGGCGAACGGATGTCGTTATGATAAGAGTTGTGGAAAATATGTGTTGTAGCTGGCGAGACCGGAGGGATCAGCCAACTCCAATCCCCTGTGAGCTCCCGCCCGGCTTGTTGTTCCCGCTGTTCAAACAAACCGAACTGGGATGCTGCCGAATGATGGTCCACGATGCTGACGCCAGCTTTTTTATAGGAATAGAGTACGGCGGCATTGAGCTCGACCAATGCGCGATCTCTCCATAAGGTCGTTTCGCTGGAAGTATCCTGCCCCATCAGCTTGGCAATAAGCGGAAGTTTGTTGTAGCGCCCTTCGTCTGCCAGGTTACGGGCTCCGATCTCGGTTCCCATATACCAGCCGTTGAACGGTGCGGCCGTATACATAATGCCGCCGATTTCAAGCAGCATGTCAGAGATGAGAGGCACCCCATACCATTTTATTCCCTCCGCTTTCAGAGAAGGAAGTTCGGGATGCTCCAAGGGGACCTCCAGCACGTGGGATGTCGGTATCGGAAGCCACTCCGGCGGCTCATTCCCCTGCTGCACAACCAGCGGCAGCACATCATAGTCGGTCATGTCTCCCCGCCATCCCAGCTCCATGCAATCCTTCGTGAAGGATAGGGAAGCCGGGTCGCCAACCGTCCCGTCCGGCGTTTCGTAACCCGCATACCGAATCAATTGGTGGTTTTTGATCGTCAATGGGGCCTCACCTGGACGTGCAGCCCTGAAAATCGTAATCGTAGGCATGATTTTTCCGCCATTGGTGGCACTCTCGATATGATGAAGGAGTGCTGCGAAAATGTCAGAGGTCTCGGTTAAGTGCCTGGCATCGACTACCTTTAGGCGATCCCAAAACAGTCTGCCGATACAGCGGTTGCTGTTTCTCCAAGCCATTTTGGCCCCATGCGTAAGTTCCTCAAGCGTATGCTCATATGTACCTGTCAGCTTGATCTGTGAGCGGATGTCCAAGAGCCGGGCCTCGGCTTCTTCCGGGGTACGGTTTAATTCTGCGTAACAAAGCTCGATAAACGGCTTCGCAGCTTTCATAAGGTCGGTATGATGTATGTTGTCCTTCACATAAAACTCTCCTTTACTATACGCGCGCTTACTATAGTATAAACTACCTACGGTCAGCGACTAACGCAAGAGTCCTACAATTGCTTGAACAAAATGCCAGCCGTCTTTTCAGCAGCGACCTTGTTGAAGATAGGGGGGAATTGGGGTAAGATTTAAGGTACATTTCGATCCGAAATGACATATGGTATCACTGTAAACCATGAATTTGACAAGAAGGAAGCGGTGGGTTCGTGCAGCAAGCAATCGCAATACTAGACTCGGGTGTCGGCGGGCTGACTGTCGCTAAAGAAGTGATGAGACAGCTCCCGAGAGAGAAAATTATTTACTTCGGAGATACAGCCCGCGCACCCTACGGACCCCGTACGCCGGAAGAAGTCCGTTTATTTACGGAGCAAATTGTAGATTATTTAATTCAGTATGATCCCAAAATGATTGTGATCGCCTGTAATACGGCTACGGCGGCGGCGCTTGATTATATTTCGTCCAAAGTGCCCGTACCCGTCATCGGTGTCATTCACCCAGGGGCGCGTGCCGCGATAAGCGCAACGAAGACCGGTAACGTCGGCGTGATCGGTACAGTCGGAACCATTGGCAGCGGAGCATATACAGCGGCTCTGAAACAGCTCTCGCCTTACGTTGAGGTGGAAAGCCAAGCCTGTCCCGAACTGGTGCCGCTCGTCGAACACGGATTGTTCCGATCCAAGGATGCTTTGCAGGTGGTGCAAGAATCCTTGAGAGGCATCAAGGATACCTCCATTGATTGTCTGATCCTCGGGTGTACTCACTATCCGTTCCTGATGAATACGATCCAAACGGTCATGGGGGCGTCGGTGAAACTGATCAGCTCCGCCGATGAAACAGCTCGCGAGGTCAGCACGATTCTGTATGATAAAGGCCAGCTTGCAAGCAGCATGGAGAGCCCGGTGCATCAATTCTTCTGTACAGGAGATCCAGTTATTTTTCAGAGCATCGCGACCGAATGGCTCGGAGATCATATCAAGCGGACACCCGTTGTCTGGCAAATTACAAGGCTATAATTCACCATTCATACTAAGAGCTAATCCAGAATGAATAAGAGCAGAAAACGCAGGCAGGACAAGGGATGAGACCTTGTCCTGCCTTTATCATTATCTGTGCCAAGTTTAGGAAAGGAGCGAGATAATAGCGCCTTTTCGTTCTTTTGCATCATACATGTTGGACAACCGGCCGCTCATATACATGGAATGGACGCTAATTGAAGCGGCTTTGCCGCGGAAAGGAATCCATTATGCAGCAATATGTCGTACAGAAAGGCGATACGCTAAGACGCGTGGCTGCCAGATTTAGTCTGGCGTATGAACAGCTGATTACGGCGAATCCATGGGCGGCGCAGCAGCCGTATCTCCAGCAGGGACAAATGCTCTACCTTCCTGCATCGCTGCGCCGAAGGTACGTCATCCAGGAACATGATACCTTTGATAGTATTGCCAATACGTTCCGGTTTCGGAAGGAAGCCTTGGAAGAATTGAATCCCGGGTTATCGGCTCATCATCTGCCGCAGGGGAAAACGATCGTTCTGCCGGGTACCACGCCTAGGCGCATGATACGATTAACCGGCGAATACGGACCGGGGGATCTGGAACGCGATATACAAGAGATGAAGCTGCGTTACCCTGTTATCGAGTGGAGTGTCATCGGCCGAAGCGTGCTCGGCAAACCGCTATATGCGGCCAAAATCGGTAAAGGCCCTAAGAACCTGCATATCAATGCATCACTTCATGCCAATGAATGGATCACAACCCCGTGCCTGATGCGTTTCATGGAGGAGTACGGCAGGGCATTATCGCAAGAGTCACCGGTTTATTTTCAGGAGCCGGATGCCTGGTACCGGAACTATACGTTATGGGTTGTGCCGATGGCAAACCCGGACGGGGTAGAGCTGGTACAGGAAGGAGTCACTCCTTCTCATCCCTATTATGAGCGCCTGATCGAGTGGAATGGAGGGCGCGAGGATTTTCGGCGCTGGAAGGCTAATATAAACGGCGTGGATTTGGGTGACCAGTTCCCTGCGCATTGGCAAGAGGAAGTCGCGCGAAGGGGGAAAATCCGACCATCCCCGCAGGATTATGCGGGGACTAAGCCGCTAAGCGAGCCGGAAGCCGAAGCTGTCTATCAGCATACACTATCGATATCTCCGGAACGGGCCATTTCCCTTCACAGCCAAGGGCGGGAAATCTATTGGAACTACCGGGACTACGAACCTCCGGAAAGTGAGGACATGGCCAGAAGATTAGGTCAGTCCGGCGGTTACAGGCCGGTGAAGCTGCAGGGCAGTGATGCGGGATATAAAGATTGGTTTATTCAGCATTACCGGAGGCCGGGCTTTACCGTAGAGATTGGTTATGGGATGAATCCGCTGCCGCTAGAGGATTTCGAGGATCTGTGCGTCGAAGTGGGATCCATTCTAGCTGCTTTTATGTCTTTGAAATAGGATATATATTTTGAAACGATAAGATCTATTATAACGTATATAATATAGAAGGATACGGCCGCTGCTTTTAAGGATTACAAGGCAGTGGCCTATTTTCGTGCTTTAATTGCTGCAGCTTCCCGGGATTTCTTAGAGATTTGTTAATTGGGTAATATATAGACATGCTGCCTGGAATGGAGGGAACAATATGAAGTGGAGAAGATTATGGTCGCTTCGGCGCTGGTCGCACGTATTCCAGCGGATATTCGGTTATTTGACCTCTTCCCGGGTTTCACTCGGGGACAAGCTGTTATTTTTGGTTCCGGTTGTGCTGTATTGGGTGCTGCCGGACTTTATGCCATTGCTGCCGATCGACGATATCGGAGTCACGATGCTGCTGATGAATTGGTTCGTATCCCGCGTCGAGCGGAAATATCCAGGTGTCCTCGGTGAAGATCAAGGCCCCGCCAAGCGCGTACGGTAAACGAGCTTTTCGGACGTAAATATACGGACAGGACCCTTGCGAAAAAACCGGCAGGGGTCTACAATAACATATTGAATGAAACATCCGTGAGGAGATGAATATACGTGAAATGTAAAATAACCCGTAATGCCGCTAAGGTGTTAAAGAGAGAGCTGGACAAGGAAGAGAACAAGGACAAGAAAATTCGCGTACTGGTAACCCATGCGCATGGCGATCATGCCCACTACGGTCTGGATCTGGATACGCCGAAGGAAAATGATGTCGTCGTATCCACAGATAAAGAGATCGACGTCATTTTGGAAGCGGGACAACCTTTCCTGGACGGCGTCAAAATCGACTATCTTTATTTTCCTCAGGAAGGCTTTGTGATTACGAATCCGTCCCAGGGCAATCACGGCGACCACTAGGTTACTTCAGAATAAAGAAGGTATTGTACAATGGCTAATGATATTCGCGTCTGCGAGAAGTGCAGACATACGAAGTTAAAGACAATGATCCCGAAAATTAAGAAAATGGTACCGGATGCCGACATTAAGATCGGCTGCAAATCCTATTGCGGTCCTTGCGGCAAACGCGCCTTCATGTATATCAATGGCCGTTATGTCAGCGCGCCTACAGAGGATGAAGTGCTGGCAAAGGCGCTGCCGTTTGTGAAATAACAAACAATTGGTTGTTTGTTACATTAGAATCGAAGTTCGCGGAAAATCCCCATTCTTCGGGTATAGTTCCTGGCACAGCCATCCATGCTAAGAGGGCAGCAGGAACAACAACTTTAGAAGGGAGCAACCGTCATGAACAGTCACGATTCCAGTCTTCATTCCAACAGTCCCAGCAACAGTGCGCTAGATTCCGTGGAGAAGCTGCACCGTGCCGTATCCTCGGCAATGTCCCACCCGACGGAACAGCTGATTCAGCAAGCGGAGAATTCGTTATCCCATACGGAGCAAGCGGTGGCCCAAGTGATTGAGCAGGGGGACCCAAACGCAGTGGAATTGGCGGAAGAGTTGTTAGGCGAAGAGAAGGAACGTCTGTCCAAGCTTCGTTCAGCTAAACAGTAGGTTAGGATCCTGTGCAGTCCGTTCAATAGCTTTCGAGCTAATGAACGGGCTTTTTTTAATTTATATACGCTTTTGAATTATATACTTGATTCCGATATATAATGCTTTTGCCCTGAAAGAGAATGTGCGCCATTTCTCCAACACGAAGCTTAGCAGACCACCAGGGGAACAACATCAATACAGTAACGCCAATTATATGATTCTGGGAGCTGTTCTGGAGGAGGTGTCGGGTCAATCCTATGCCGATTATATGGAGCAGCATGTGTTTGGCCCGCTGGGCATGAGTACGGCTGCAGCCGATGAGGAGCGGGCGGTTCAAACCGGATTTGAACATGGGTATCAATCGTGGTTCGGCTATCCGCGAGTGAGCAGCGTCCCCTATGACAACAGCGGTGCTTCTTATGGTTGTATCTCGGCGAGTATCGACGATATGGCGCGGTATCTCCAATTTTTGCTCCAAGATAATGACAGGGTGCTGAGTCGGGAATACAAGGAGCTGCTCCTGTCGCCTTTAGTTCAGCATCGACCGAATCGTGCCTATGGTTTTGGCTGGAGAATAAGCGAGACGGAACAAGGCGAGAGGCTGGTATGGCACTCCGGATCAACACCGGAAGCACGGGCGGAAATCTTCTTCATCCCTGAACGGGGCGTAGGGGCCGTTATTTTAACCAACAAGGACCACATTCTGGAGGAAGCCAGATTGATTCAGGTCTCCAAGGATCTGAGAGGAATATTAGCCGGACAAGACCCGAAACCGCCTTCCGCTGGTATCCATCCGGTGATTTGGGGATTGACGGTAACTTTGATCATTCTGCTCGCTATCGTGATATGGATGCTGCTAAGAATGCAGAAACGCAGCTTGAAGTTATATCTCACACTTCCGCTGAGTTTGCTTCTCTTTGCGATTTCAGCTGGCATCATTCCGCTCTTCACGCGTCTGACAAGCTCCCCTTGGAAATCCATACGACTCTTTGTGCCTGACATTGCCTATATGACGCTGGGGATTGTAGCTAGCCTGGCACTGATGGGGCTTTTGCTAATGTACGGAACGCTTGTCAGCCGTAGGAAACATCTTGAGTCGATTACCCGGCGCGCTTGACATGAAATGCAATCAGTAAAAAGATGATCCCCCCATAAATACAGCTTGGTGTGTGTTCGGACATTGCCTAGCCCCCAAAAAACAAACCAGGCCGATGGGGGAGATCAGCCTGGTTTGTTTCGTTTAGCAGCCTCAGTCAACAACAATGAGAGGCTAAAATATGTTTTGAAATTTACTAACGTTATGACCGATTATCGAGTATTCGCTTCACCTTCTGCTTTAAATAACTTCAACAGGTCATACGTGATCACTTGATCGGATATCCGCAGCTGCTTCTGTGTCTCATCATATCCGTCACGGCATGCCTGGATGTCAGTTGGCTGACGCGTCGTCAGATCGTAACAGGTTCCACCTTCAAGCCCGGCCGTCTCGGTGGGCAGATAGAACATCTTCCCATCGGAAAAAGCGCCGCTGCGCAGCGGAATCAGACGCGGTTCATCATCAAACAGATGGCCGCCGATCCAGTAATACGGCTCATCCGATACGCCGAGAAGATGAAGGATGCTCGGCGTCACGTTCATCATGCCGGCGGCCTCCGGGTAAACTCCGGCATGCACTCCATCAGGCAGGCGGATAAGGAGGGGAACCTGGTTCATGATTTGCTCCATGTCGAGTGCATTCAGGTCTCGTCCCAGGAACTTCTCATAGTCCGCTTTTTCCTTGATCGAATTGTCGTGATCCCCATAGATAAGCAATATGGTGTTATCCCACAACCCTTGCTGTTTCATCTGTTCGACGAACTGGCCGAATGCTTCGTCGACATAGTGGATCGACTGCAGATAATTCCCGAATATGGAGCCTTCGAAAGCCCCCGTATCCAGCTTCGCAGCATCCTTGGGGACATAATACGGATGATGGCTCGTTAGCGTAATCAGGAAGGAATAGAAGGGCTGCTTGATGTCTTCCATCTCATCCAGTGATTGCGCGAAGAACGCTTTATCGCTCAATGACCATCCCTGCACATCGTTCATTACGAAATCCTTCTTGCTGTAAAAATGGTCGTAATTCATTTCCCGGTACATCGTGGTACGGTTCCAGAAGCTGCTGTCATAGGCATGGAACACGTTTGCGCCATAACCCTGTTCTTTCAGAATCTCCGGAAGGGTATCGTACTCGCGGTCAGCATATCGCGTGAATACGGAACCTGTGGGGAGCGGAAGCAAGGAGCTGTGCGTGACGAAGTCCGCATCGGACGTTCGCCCTTGACCGGTTTGATGATAGAAATTGCTGAAATACATACTGTCCTTCATCAATCGGTTGAAGTTAGGGGTAATTTCCTGACCTTCGATCGACCGGCCGATGACAAAATTCATGAAGGCCTCCGTCTGAATCATGATGACATTGCTGCCTTTATACTTGCCGAACAAGACGCCCGTACCGGACGGCTCCATACGCTTGGCATCAAACCATGCCTTGACCTGGTTGACCTCTTCCTCTGCCAGCTTGGGCTGACCCACGAGATGATCTCGTCCATAACGGTAGATATCATATCCGTGAAAGCCGATCAGTCCCGTCACATTATACAGCGTAATATTCCACCAATTGCCTTCAAAGAGGCCAACAGCCCATGTATTGGACGCTTTCTTGATCGGAACGAAAGTCATGATCATGCCCAGGATGAACACGAGCGTGCCTGTAACCAACCGGCGAATGATCCGGTTCCGCCGATGCTGACGATATTCACCCGGGAGTGCATAGGTTTCCAAGGTGGTTCTCCGTTTGCGGAATACCATCACGGCGGTAAACGGGACAATAATAAGCCAATCGATAAAAAAGAACAGATCGTACGCATGAATCAGGGAACGTATGCTATCCCCGAGGGAACCGACCTGTCCAGCCTGCATAAGCACCGGCACGGTTATGAAATCATCGAAGTAGCGGTAATAGATCAAATCGGCGTACAGGATCCCCGTCCATAAGAGATTTAATAAAGTTAAAGCTGCAAGCCGGCCCCTTGCCGGAAGCCACAAGGTCCAGAAGGAGATTAGCAGGATCGAGCCGACAGCAATCACATAGTCTGCCTGATCCAGCTTCATGTTGGTAATATGGAGATGATGATCAAGCATGATCAGCTTGTACATCATGAGGATAAGGAATAATAAATATGCGGTGTACCGGTAATGCAGCCCTTTGGAGACCCGGCTTCGGAAATCGCTCCATGATGGGGATGAGAGCACGTGGGTAACCTCCTTTTTATTTGACAAAACATCCTTTTATCGCAGTCTTCTTATTATAGCTTGACCCGGATGACCGAGCAAAAAAAGCCGCCCAAGGGCGGCGTTTGCAAAGCGTCATTTCGTTATTCCGCCGATTTGTTACGCGGCGGCAAGGGGCCCAGGTATTGATAATACTGGCATTCGATCCGGCCATTGAACAGCTTGCGGCGCTTGTCCGCCTTGCGGCCGAAGTAATGCTCGAATTGCTTGGTCGGGCTGAGCGCGAAGAAGGACCAGGTCGGGAGTGAATGCGTTATCGATCCGAGCTGGCGAATGAGACGCTCAACCTCCTCTTTCTCGCTTAACCGCTCGCCATAAGGCGGATTGGTGATGATACAGCCGAACTCGCCCTCAGGGATGGCTTTGGCTGCAGGGAGAACCCTAAAATCGATTTCGCCGGCAAGTCCCGCACTTTTGGCGGCGGCCTTGGCTACTTCAATCGCTTTCGGGTCGATATCGCTCCCGGCGATATGCAGCGGAATATCGTCCTTCACTGCGTCAAAAGCCTCCTCGCGCGCATCTTCCCAGAGGTTGTCCCCGATAATATCCCAATGCTCGGACGGGAACGAGCGGCGCAGGCCGGGCGCAATATTCCAGGCCATCATCGCGGCTTCGATCAGAATGGTCCCCGAACCGCAGCACGGGTCATACAGCGGACGATGCGGGCCCCAGCGGCTTAATTGCAGCAAAGCGGAAGCCATGGTTTCCTTCAATGGAGCTTCCGTAACCAGCTTGCGGTAGCCGCGTTTATGAAGGGCAGGTCCTGTGGTATCAAGGGTCAGTATGGCTCGATCCTTCAAGAGCGAAACCTCGATTACATATCGGGGGCCGTCCTCGGGGAACCATTCCGTACGGTGCGAGAGCTTCAGCTTCTCCACGATTGCTTTTTTCACGATGCCCTGACAGGCGGGAACGCTGCTAAGCTGCGATTTATGGGAGCGCCCTTCCACAGGGAATTCGCCATCCGCCGGGATCCAATCTTCCCATGGAAGAGCTTTGGTTCCTTCAAAGAGCTCGTCGAAGGTAAAGGCATTAAATTCCCCCATCTTGACCAGAATACGGTCCGAAGTCCGGAGCCACAGATTGCAGCGGCAAATATCGATCAGGTCACCTGTAAAGGTCACTCTACCATTCTCTACTTCCATGTCGGTGTACCCGAGCTCTTTCAACTCGCGGGCAACGACGGCTTCCAGCCCCATCGGGGCTGTCGCGATCAATTGTAATCGAGGCATTAACGATGTCAACTCCATTTAACATGTGTACGGCGATAGTCGCCGCCGGTTCAATCTATATAGTATAGGCGATTGCATTGACTAAGACAATTATCATATGATAGTTCTCGTTAGGTTTAGCGGGAGAATACGTGTCTTATTAAGATAAAGGAGGCGGCTTCATTGCTTACGACCCCTGATGATTATGTTAACCAATTATACCCTGAAGATGAAGAGCTTCAGTTCGTGATAGAGGCCATTCGTGAGCATGGGATGCCGGAGGTGTCGGTGGCACCGGCATATGGCCGATTGCTGACCATGCTGGTACAGACAGCCGGCGCAAGGAATATTCTCGAAATCGGCGCCCTTGGCGGCTATAGCGGGATCTGTCTTTGCCGTGGGCTTCCTGCGGACGGCAAGCTCACCTCCCTTGAGCTTAAGGAAGAATACGCGCAACTAGCAGGCAGGCATCTGGAGAAGGCCGGATTCAAGGATCGGGTGGAGTACCGGATCGGTCCGGCTGCGGACAGTTTGGCCGCGTTGAAGCAGGAAGGACGAACATTCGATTTTTTCTTTATTGATGCGGATAAGGAGAACTATCCCCTATACTTGGATTATGCTTTGGAGCTAGCGAATCCGGGCGCTCTTATTGCCGGGGATAACTGTTTCTTGCGCGGCAGAACGCTGAACTCGGACAAGAACGGTCCTTCGGTTCAAGCGGTACGCCGGTTTAATGAAGTCATTGCGACGGACAAGAGGCTGGTCAGCACGCTGCTGCCTGCTTATGACGGGCTGATCCTTGCACGCGTTAAAGGATGAATCAACCAATAGCGAGCTGTGCTGGACGATAAGATAACCATTGGAAGGAGTGCAGCCATTGGACTGTCGACTGGAAGTCAGATTTAGGCCGGTGTATGAATAACATAACAAGGGCAGTCCTCGGGTCGATGAAGACCACGGGACAGCCCTTTGTTGTTTGGATCGGGGAGACAAGCCCCAGCTATAGATGACAAACTCCGGGAGATCAACGATATTTGGGCGAAGGCTTTTGCGAGAACAGCTTTCTTCTCACCCACATCATATTGATGATCAACAGACAGCCGGAAGTAATAAACAATCCTTCGATGCCGATGAAGCCGGATAAGAATCCGCCGATCACTGCCCCCAGCATGTTGCCAAGCGCTAGCGAGCTTGTATTGAAGCCGAAGGAGCGGCTTTCCATGCCGTCCGGCGTGTAAGAGCGAATCAGCGCGTTGACGCTTGGCAGCAGCCCTCCCATGAAGACGCCCATCATGAACCGTACGATAATCAACTGCCATACCGATTGAACAAAAGCTTGCGGAATCAGCGTAAGTCCCGTACCGATCAAGGCGTAGGTCAAGATACGGTGCGCGCCGACCTTGTCGCTGAGCTTGCCGAGAATCGGGGAAGCGATCATGTTCGACAGCCCCGTTACCGCCACAACGAACCCGGCCCATATCGCAATATCCACCGCGGTTCCATGAAGCTTCTGAACGTACAGCGGAAGCAGCGCCATGGGACTGATCATGGCGAATTGCAGCAGGAACGTGACGGCGAATAAGGCCGGCAGCTGCGGAATGTGGCTCAGATCCTTGAGCCCGGCGATAACCGAAGGCTGCGGCGCTTTGGCCGCCTGCTCGCGGTTGAAATTTTCCTTGACGAGGAACAAGGCAAGCATCGAAGCGGCAAAAATCAATCCGCCCGTGATATAGAAGATTGGCCGGAATCCGACCCAGCTTGCCATGAGTCCGCCGATCAGCGGACCGAGAATCGTGCCTGCAACTTGTCCGGACTGCATGATGCCCATCGCAAATCCCATTCGATTCTTTGGCGTTGTACCCGATACGAGCGATATCGCCGCAGGGTTAAATCCTGATATGGTACCGTTCAGCATACGCAGAACCAGCAGATGCCACGGATGGGTAGCAAAGCCCATGCACGCAATGACCAGCGCCATGCCGAAGCCGGAGCGCAGCAGCATGATTTTGCGTCCGTATTTATCTGCGACCTTTCCCCATATCGGTTGAAAAATGAATGATGTCAGGAAGTTGGCAGCGAATATTAATCCTGCCCATAGTCCTATTTCCCGATCTCCCACGACATTCAGGTCTTGCGCCAGATATAACGTTAGGAACGGGGTGATCATGGTCATCCCCGAGTTGACCAAAAACTGTCCGAACCAAAGCACAATGAGATTGATTTTCCAATTGGTCAATGTGCCCTTCACTTCCTTTCTAAGCTGTCGAGCCCGAATAACCCGGGCGAATTGTGGAACTACCCTAAAAATGCCGTTCTTCCAGTATAACATATTTAAAAAAGTGCCAAATGCTAACAATGTCATAAGATTGTCATGCGATTTTCATAGGATGTCCATGTAAGACGGTTGTTACTTACTTTTAAAAAGGGCATAATGAAATTTAGGAAACTTTATACACATTGATGGGGGCCTAATCATGACCTATAACGATCAATTCATTCGCGCTTGCCGCAAGCAGGAAGTGAACCACGTTCCTGTATGGTACATGCGTCAAGCGGGACGCTACGACCCGGAGTATCGAAAGATTAAAGAGAAGTACTCCTTACTGGAAATATGCAGTCAACCGGAGCTGGCGGCAGAGGTAACCCTGATGCCCGTACGGAAGCTTGGTGTGGACGCGGCTATTTTATATTCCGATATTATGAATCCCGTTGCCTCGATCGGGGTAGACTTCGATATTGTGAAAAATATCGGCCCGGTAATTGATAATCCGATCCGATCTGCGGCGGATGTAGAGAAACTGCGCCCGATCGATGTCGAGGGGGATCTTGGACATGTCCTGGAGACCATCCGGATCCTGGATAAGGAGCTGGAAGTGCCTCTAATCACGTTTGCGGGCGCTCCGTTCACGATTGCCAGTTATCTCATCGAGGGCAGACCATCCAAAAATTATCTTCGCACGAAAGAGCTCATGTACAGTGAGCCGAAGGTGTGGTTCTCGCTGATGGACAAGCTCGGGGATATGGTGATCGCTTATCTGCGCGCCCACGTCGCTAATGGCGGGAAAGCGTTTCAATTGTTTGACAGCTGGGTGGGGGCACTGTCTCCGCAGGATTTCCAAACGTATGTCCTTCCAACCATTAAGCGGATTTTTGCAGAGCTTCAGGACCTGAGTGTTCCGAAAATTTATTTCCCAGGCGTGAGCTCAGGTGAACTGCTGCCTACGCTTACGGATCTGAGAACGGATGTCATCGGTCTCGATTGGAGAGTGTCCATTGCAGAAGGACGCCGCCGTTTGGAGCATAAGTATGCTGTTCAAGGCAATCTGGACCCGACCGTTCTGACCGGACCGATGCCGGTCATCCAGCAGTATGCGAAGGCGATTATCGATCAGGGGATTCAGGAGCCCGGCTTTGTGTTTAATCTAGGGCACGGTTTATTCCCGGAGGCTTCGCTGGAGAAACTTCGTGAGTTGACATCATATATTCACGAATACTCCGCTCAGGCACTGCAGGCAGGTGCACAACGCTCTTAAATGTTGAATATTTTATTAGTCAGAGGTGAGATGGTATGAAGAACAAGATTGGCGTGTTAGTTATGTCCTACGGCACTCCGGAGAGCATGGAAGGAATCGAGAGTTATTATACCCATATCCGTCGCGGGAATAAGCCGTTGGAGGAGCAGCTTAAGGAGCTTACTGACCGCTATGAGGCGATTGTGGGGGGCGTGTTCCCACTCCGGGAGAATACCGACCGACAGGTACGCACGCTGCAGGATACATTAAATGCGGATCCTCGCGCGATCGATCTTGAGTTTGTATGCTATCAGGGACTGAAGCACGCTGCTCCTTACATCGAAGATGGTGTTGAGCAAATGGTGCGGGACGGCATTAAGGAAGCGGTCGGCATTGTGCTGGCTCCTCATTACTCCACGATGAGCATCGGATCCTACGTGAAGCGCGCTCAAGCGAAAGCGGATGAGTTGGGACTTCAGATCTCGTTTGTGGAGAGCTATCACAAACATCCGAAACTGATCGAGGCCTTTGCGGACCGGGTGTCCGCCAAGCTGAACCAGTTCGAGGAAGCCGGGGCTGACCGTGACAGCGTGCGAGTGCTGTTTAGTGCTCACAGCCTCCCGGAACGCATCTTGTCCATCGGAGATCCTTATCAGGATCAGCTGCTTGAGACATCCAAAGCCGTAGCCGAACAGGCAGGCGTCAAGCAGTGGCAGTTCACATGGCAAAGTGCTGGCCGGACGGCGGAGCCATGGCTCGGTCCGGACATTCTGGATACGCTGCAAACGCTGAATAAAGAAGAGCAGGTCGAGGATGTGCTGGTTGCGCCGGTCGGTTTCGTCTCGGATCATCTTGAGGTCCTGTACGATCTGGATATTGAAGCCAAAAGCATTGCCAAGGAAATGGATATGCGGCTTGAGCGCATCGACTCCTTGAACAGCGATCCGCTATACATGGAAGCGCTCAGCGATTCCGTGATCACCTTGATCGGTCTGTAAATCCGCTATTACGGGAAAAATAGAATACTTAGATGATGGAACTCCCCGGTGACGGGGGGTTCTATTCTTTATAGGGAAGCTGGTATAATGGGGGGAGCGACTTATTATGCGAGCTTATAAGGAATAAAGGAGTGACCTATGCATCTGTCACGATCTGAGAAAAGCAAGGCCGAGAAAAAGGCCCGTAAGCAGCGCACCGGACAGGTTTGGATCATACTTAACTTATGTCTGATTTTTATGATCGCTGCTTTGCTTGTCTATCATTTTAAATTTAAGGAAGATCCTGTTCAGCAAACGGCTTATCCGCCCGGTATGCCGGAGTTTGGCATGGAAGGGGAGCAGGCGGGTAACCCGGGTTCCGGACAACCAACTGACGGCGAGGGGACGGATTCGCTGCCTCCGAAGACGACGGAGATCGGCAACCCCTCAGATTCCGATATGACCGAGCTAGAAGGCAGCGCAGCAGATGATCCCGCCGATTCCGATCTCGCCAAGCGGGCGGTCATGCATTTTGCCGGGGATACCCTGTTTTCGGGCAAAGTGGAGGATGCGCTGAAGAACCACGGGTACGATTATCCATACAAGCATCTGGGTACTGCATTCCAAGAGGATGATCTGACCGTGCTTAACCTGGAAACGCCGGTTACGACCGGAGGCGTTGGCGCCGCCAATAAGAAATTCGTATTCAAGTCCTCACCGGACGTATTGCCGGCTCTCCGAGATGCCGGGGTAGAGGCCGTTAATCTGGCTAACAATCATATCCTAGATCAAGGACAAGAAGGACTTCTGGATACCTTGAAGCATTTAAAGGACCATGATATCCGTTATGTGGGCGCAGGACGGAATGAGGAAGAGGCTTTCGCGGCCCAGTATTTCGAGCTTCAGGGCATGACGGTTGCGTTGCTTGGATTCAGCCGTGTGCTTCCGGAGACGACCTGGTACGCACTGGAGAACAGGCCCGGGGTGGCCGGGGCTTATGACCATGTACTGCCCAAGGCGGTTGAAGCGATCAACGCGGCGCGTTCCAAGGCCGATCTGGTGGTCGTGGTTGCCCATTGGGGAGAGGAGCTTCATAAAACGCCAAATGTTCATCAGATTAATCTGTCACGTGCATTTATTGACGGTGGAGCCGACCTGATTATCGGCGGGCATCCCCATGTGCTGCAGGGATTGGAGCAGTACAAAGGCAAGTGGATTGCTTATAGTACCGGTAATTTCATATTTACGAAATCGTCGAATGAAGATACGTGGAAAACAGCCGTATTCCAGGCATCATGCAGTAAGCAAGGAGACTGTGACTTGAAGCTGACGCCTTACCGTACGGAGATCGGACAGGTCATCCCGCTCGAAGGCAAAGAAGCTGAAGCCTTGCTGAAAGAGGTGGAGAAGCGATCCGTCGGCGGCGTCAAAATAGCGCTCGATGGTAAAGTTGTCGCAGGCAAGGCTGCGGAGTAATTCTTTAAACCTTACATCAAGGAGGTCCCACCATGAACAATTTATGTGTGGCTCACCGGGGGTTTTCCGGTAAAGCACCTGAAAATACGCGCGCAGCCATTCAGATGGCGATGGATGAGCCCTTCGTGCATTGGATGGAAATTGATGTGCAATTGACTCAGGACGGGGTCCCTGTCGTGATACATGACTATAGCGTGGACCGGACCACGACCGGGAAAGGCAAGGTGAAGGATCTGACCTGGCAGCAAATCCGCAGGATGGACGCCGGAGAATGGAAGGGACGCCAATTCAGGGGAGAGCAGGTTCCTTCGCTGGATGAAGTCTTGCAGCTGGTCAAAGGACGATTGAAACTTAATATCGAACTTAAAACGAGCGGCGACATGTATCCAGGCCTGGAGAAAGCCGTTCTGGAGCGGATTCATGCCCACCGGATGCTGTCGGACGTGGTGCTTACTTCTTTTGAACCGAGAGCCTTGATGAAGGCCAAGGAATTGGAACCTGACGTAAAAACCGGACTTATTATCGATGCGCATCCCCGCAATTTGCTGGCCCGCTTGAAGCAAATGAAATGTTCCTTTTTATCGATCGGCTATTCCCATCTGGATGCGGCCTTTGCGTCGGATCTGGTGAAGAACGGCATTACGCCCATGGCCTGGACGGTGGATGATGCGAAGAGCATGAGATCGCTCGCACGAATGAATCCCGCCATCATGATCTGTACGAACCGTCCCGATACATGGGGGCAGATTTTTGTCCATAAAATTGCACCCAAAGTTCCATTCTGGCGAAGAAAATGGAGGTTTTAATATTATGTGTGCCCTAGTGAATAACGTTTATTGTGTAGGTCGTAATTATCAATTGCATGCGGCGGAGCTTGGCAATGCCGTTCCGGAAGAGCCGATGATATTCCTGAAACCCTCGCATGCCGTCGTTCCATTGGATGGCAGCGTGCTGAAGCTGCCGTTGGACCGCGGCAGTCTTCATTTTGAAGGGGAGTTAGTTATCCAGCTCGCAGAGGATTATACCCCAGGCAAAAGTGTTGACGAGCTTGTAAAAACGATGGCCCTTGGCATCGACTTCACGCTGCGTGACGTACAGTCGGTCATTAAAGAAAAGGGACATCCTTGGACGGCGGCAAAAGCGTTTAAATCTTCCGCGCCGCTTACGCCATCCATTGCATTTCCCGGGATCGCGAAGCTGGCGGATATCGATTTTACCGTAAGGAAGAACGGCGAAGAGGTGCAGCGCGGGAATGCGAAGGATATGATCTTCTCCCTTCAGCGCATCATCGATTACATCGGCGAGCATTATGGACTTGGCCAAGGTGATTTAATCTTCACGGGTACGCCGGCTGGCGTAGGACCGACGGAATCCGGCGACGTGTTCGAATTGTTCTGGGGAGAGGTCCGTCTGGGCCGCTGCGAAATCGGGTAAACGGATATATGCTTTAACACATGGGAGGGGTCACAGATGGATTGGCTGATCGGAGCGGCAGGCGCCTTTATCGTGGCAGGAGCCGCGTACAGGAAACGATCACTATCGGAATCCGGAGCCGCAGCCGCTATTCTGATGGGTACCATTTATTATGGAGCAGGGAACGTGTTTTGGTTCGGGACCCTGCTTCTTTTTTTCATTACATCCACACTGCTATCCCGGTACGGGAAACAGCGGAAGGCAGACCTGGAGAAATCCTATGCCAAGACGGGCCGGCGGGATGCGGGTCAGGTCTTCGCCAATGGCGGCATCGGCATGGTGCTGTGTCTGTTAAACGTATGGATTCCGTCCGAGCTGTGGGTATTCCTGTTTATAGGCGTTATGGCTACGGTAACGGCGGATACCTGGGCCACTGAGTTAGGCAGCCTTAGCCGGAAGCCCCCGCGTTCCGTGTTGAACGGCAAGGTGCTGACCGCCGGGGAATCGGGCGGCGTGTCCTGGGTCGGCTCCACGGCAGCAGCGGCAGGGAGCATATTGATTGGGGCAGGCGGATGGCTGCTTGCCCGATGGAGCGGCATGGATGCAGAGCTATTGCCGTATGCCCTGGCAGCCCTCGCCGGCGGATTGGTTGGAGCCTTTGCCGATTCGTACCTTGGAGCGACATTACAAGTGATGTACCGCTGCCGTGTGTGCGGCAAATCGGTGGAGGTGTCGCATCATTGTGGTGAAGATACCGTGCGTACGCGCGGCGCTGCGTGGATGTCCAACGATGCAGTCAATCTGGTCAGTTCGCTTCTCGGCGGAGCGGCAGCTTATGGGATTGCCGTGCTGATTGCGTTATAATGTATCCATCTTACCGATGAAACAAACGATCAACGAAATCTATAGATGTAAGTAGGGATCATAACAATGAATATTTTGACCGTCGAACAGGTAACAAAAAGCTATGGAGACAAAATTCTGTTTCAAGATGCATCCTTCGGAATGGAGGATCAGGATAAAATCGGCATTATCGGCGTGAATGGCACGGGGAAATCCACATTTCTGCGGGTCATTGCGGGGCTGGAGCCACCCGACTCCGGTAAAATATCGATGGGCAATCGCATCCGGGTTCGTTATCTGGCGCAGAATCCGGAATTTGATCCGGACAAAACCGTCCTGCAGCAGGTGTTTGAGGGCGATCTTCCGGAGATGAAGGCAGTGCGGGAATACACCGAAACGATGGAGCTGCTGGAGCTGCATCCAAGTCATGAGGAGCTCCAGCAGAAACTGCTGAAGCTCAATCAGACGCTGGATACGCTGCAGGCATGGCAGCTTGAAAGCGATGCGAAAACCATCCTGTCCAAGCTGGGGATTCGGAATTATGAAGCGAAGATGGGGACGCTGTCGGGCGGCCAGCGTAAGCGGGTGGCATTAGCCGCCGCCTTGATTCAGCCTTCCGACTTGCTCATTTTGGACGAGCCGACCAACCACATTGACAATGAATCCGTTGCCTGGCTGGAGCAGTATTTGCAGAAGCGCCGCGGCGCGCTGCTCATGATTACGCATGACCGGTACTTTCTGGACCGGGTGGCCAATGTTATGCTGGAGCTGGATCACGGACGGCTGTTCCGATATGAGGCGAACTACAGCCGTTTTCTGGAGCTGAAGGCAGAACGCGAGGAGCGTGAAGCCGCTTCCGAGCAAAAGCGCCAAAATTTGCTGCGGAGCGAGCTTGCTTGGATTCGCAGAGGTGCCAAAGCCCGAACGACCAAGCAGAAGGCGAGAATTGAGCGCTTCGAGAATCTAAGGGATCAGGAAACGGTACACAGCTCCGGTGAACTGGATGTCTCGGTCGCTTCAACTCGCCTGGGACGCAAAATTCTGGAAATCGAAGGTCTGCGGAAGAAAGCCGATGACAAAATACTAATACAGGAATTTTCCTATATCGCCGTTCCAGAGGATCGGATAGGTATCGTAGGCCCGAACGGCAGCGGCAAATCCACGCTGCTTAATCTGATAGCCGGGCGACTTCAGCCCGATGGCGGAGAAGTGGTGCTCGGACCGACGGTCAAGCTCGGTTATTTCACGCAGGAGCATCAGGAGATGGACGGCAGTCAGCGCGTGATTGAATATATCAAGGATGAGGCCGAGGTTGTCCGCACGGCGGACGGTTCGACGATTACCGCAGCTCAGATGCTGGAACGCTTCCTGTTCCCGCCCTCGCTGCAGTGGACGCCGATTTCGAAGCTGTCCGGAGGCGAAAAGCGCCGCTTGTATCTGTTACGGGTGTTGATGAGCGCACCGAATGTGCTGCTGCTCGATGAACCGACCAATGATTTGGACATTCAGACATTGTCTGTCCTGGAGCAGTATTTGGATGAGTTCCCAGGCGTCTGTATCGCGGTATCCCATGATCGCTTTTTCCTGGATCGAACGGTGGATAAGATTATGGCCTTTGAAGGCGCCGGTCGAATTCGTGTCCATGTCGGCTCTTACAGCGAGTATGCGGAATGGATGCAGCGTCACGGCGGTGAAGCTGCCGGGAGCAAGGCGGAAGCATCCATTGCCAAATCTGCTTCGGGAAGCAATGATGGCACGGACAGCAATCCAGCTAAAGAAGCGCCGCGTGAGCGCTTGAAATTCAGTTACAAAGAACAGCGGGAGTTTGAGCAGATTGACGGGCTTATCGAGGATACTGAGAGCAAGCTGGCTTCGATTCAATCCGAGATGGAGACCGCCGGCAGCGACGCCGCTCGGCTTCAGGAGCTGATGAAGGCTCAGGAGGAAACGGAGCGTGAGCTGGAGCATCTGATGGAACGCTGGACCTATCTGAACGAGCTCGCGGAGAAGATTGAACAGAGCAAGAAATCGTAAGGATTCACGCGATCCATAACAAAGGGGCGTCCCCAGGCATAATGCCTTGGCGGGACGCCCCTTTGTTATTATAAGGTTTCATCGAAGCAGAGCGTTTAGATCATCGTAAGAACAACATACTCTGATCGTTGATGATCTTCTGTGAAAATACATCGACAGACGTAGTTTATGAAGGATTCATCTAACGTAGGCCGCCAGCAGCTTTACGGTGTTAAGAACGGCTTGTTTATGCGTTCTTTCCATCGCATGGGATGCATGGACGCCGGGACCGATCAGCGCGGCCTTAATGTTGCTGCCCGCGGAAAGCGCTGCAGAAGCGTCAGAGCCGTAATGAGGGTAAACATCCACCGCATACGCAATGCCTTCGCGTTCGGCCAGCTGGATCAAACGGCTGGTCATGTCATAGTCATAGGGACCGGATGAATCCTTCGCGCAGATGGAAACATCGGTTTCCTTGCAGCTCAGGTCATCGCCGATGCAGCCCATATCGACCGCAATCATCTCATTGATGTCGGCAGGAATGTAAGCTGCGCCATGTCCCACTTCTTCATAGTTCGAGATGAGAATTTTTACATTGTGTTTAGGTTTCCAGTTACCTTGCTTCATGCTTTCGAGCAAGCCGAAGAGGGCAGCAACGCTGGCTTTGTCATCCAGATGGCGCGATTTGATGTAACCGCTTGGCGTAATGACCGCACGGGCATCAAAGGAAACAAAGTCTCCCACCCCGATGCCGAGTTTCTTCACCTCATCGGCCGACTCCACCATTTCATCGATCCGGACCTCCATATGGGATTCCTGGCGCTTGAAATCGCGTGCATCGCTATATACGTGAACCGAAGGATGCGTGGACAGGATCGTGCCCGTATATTTCTTGCCGCTGCGGGTATGGATGATGCAGTATTCATTCTCAATGCTGTTCATCATGTATCCGCCAACGGAGGTAAGACGGAGCGTGCCCTCAGATTTCACGGCACGAACCATTGCGCCAAGCGTGTCGACATGGGCGCTCAGACCGACCGTACGGCTGCCGTCTTGTCCTGGAACGGACAGAACGGCGCCGCCTTTTTCATTCCATTCGAGCGAGACATCAAGCGCTGCGGCTTCCTGTTCGATCCGCTTCATGATGTCATGGGTATATCCGGTAGGGCTCGGTGTATCGAGTAGTTCTTTTAGCAGGTTCAGCACGTAAGTTTCATTCGGTTGTATCGTCACTAATTGTTCAGCCTCCTTGGTTCAATCGAACAGCCTTCCCTATTCAGCGGGGGCGTCCTTCTGTTCTTTCTTGCTTTCCTCTTCAGCAGCTTGCACTTCAGGGGTGTATCCCGTAACTTCACGGATATGTATAAGTTGCTCGGCTAACGAACGGATCTCCTTCTGCATTTGATATTGACGGTAAATGCCGAACGTGCCGACAATAAGTCCCCCGATCAGCGAGCACCCGATAATGAGCAGAATCAGCGGTACATTGACTGTGCCGAATAATAGATTCACTGCGACCGGATTGACATTGATGACGGCGAATGCAGCCGTAATCAGGGCAAACAATAAGGCTGCGATTAGCGACCATTGTATTTTCATGGGGAACACCTCCTTCCTCCAAACAGTATAAAATCCCTTGCCCGTAAAGGGCAAGGGATTTTATTCCACTGGTCAATTGAGATACGCTCATACTGCCATAGCGGCTGCTTATTTGGTCAATTGCTCCATTTGGCTGATGATGTCTTCAAACACGCTCATCGCTTCACGAATCGGCTCCGGTGAGGACATATCCACGCCAGCCTTCTTGAGAATGTTAATGGAGTAATCGCTGCCGCCGCTCTTCAAGAAGCCGAGGTAACGGTCAACGGCAGGCTGGCCTTCCTCCAGGATTTGCTTGGAGAAGCTGGTCGCAGCCGAGAAGCCGGTCGCATATTTGTATACATAGAAGCTGTTGTAGAAATGAGGAATTCGGGCCCATTCCATCCCGATCTCCTTGTCTACCTGCATGCCTTTACCGTGATATTTCACGTTCAGCTCATAATAGATGTCGGATAGATCCTGAGGAGTCAGGGATTCGCCGCTCTCCGCGCGTTCATGCACAATCTTCTCGAACTCGGCAAACATCGTTTGACGGAATACCGTGGTCCGGAATTGATCGGCATAGTAGGTGAGCAGGTACATTTTCTGCTTCGGATCCTTGGCGTTTTTCAGCAGGTAATCCATCAGCAACGCTTCGTTCGTGGTAGATGCCACTTCAGCCAGGAAGATGGTGTACTGGGCGTCACGGTATTTCAGAGCGTTGTCGGAATAGTAAGAGTGAAGCGCATGACCCATCTCATGTGCAAGGGTAAACATGCTGTTCAGGTTATCTTTATGGTTCAGAAGCACATATGGGTGGGTGCCATAAGCGCCCCAGCTGTATGCGCCAGTCCGTTTGTTCTCGTTCTCATATACATCGATCCAGCCGTTGTCATATCCCGCCTGCAGGCTGCTCAGATAATCTTCGCCAAGCGGCGTCAGGCCTTCCTTGGTCATTTGCTTCGCTTCTTCGTAAGTGATATCCCACTTATACTCTTCTACGAGCGGTGCGAACAAATCGTACATGTGAAGCTCATCCACGCCCAGCAGCTTTTTGCGGAGCTCCATGTAGCGGTGGAGGAGCGGCAGGCTTTCGTGAATGGTGTCGATCAGGTTGGTGTAGACTTCCTTCGGTATGTTATCGCCGTAGAGCGCCATTTCCAGAACGGAAGCGTACTTGCGCACGCGGGAATAGAAAATATTTTTGTTTACATTGGCATTCAGCGTAGCCGCAATCGTGTTCTTCTGCTTGCCATAGGTTTCGTACACGGCTTTGAAAGCACGCTCGCGAACCTCGCGGTTCGAACTTTCCAGGAATTGGATATAGTTGCCGTGCGTAAGCTCGACTTCCTTGCCGTCCTCGTTTTTGATTTTCGGGAATTTCATATCCGCATTGTTCAGCATGCCGAAAATGGTCTGCGGCGCAGAGGAGAGGTTGCCGACTTGGGCCAGCAGCGCTTCTTCGGTCTTGGACAGAACATGGGCCTTCTCCCGTTTCATTTCGGACAGCGTAAACTTGAATTCCTTGAGGGTAGGGTCCTCAATCAGTTTGTCAAGCTCCGTTTCGGACAAGGACAGAATTTCCGGTGTGATGAAGGAGAGGGCTTCTCCGGCTTCGACGTTCAATTTTTTGGCTTTGGCAGATAATGCCTGATATGTAGGGTTTGCTGTATCCTCATCATGATGCATGTGAGCATAAACGTATAAACGTTCGGCATGATATGAGATTTCGTCCTCAAGCTCGAAGCATTCCTTAATGGAAGCCGCGTTGGTTAACTTGCCTTGATAATCGGCTGTGCGTTTCAGAAGATTCTTCAGCTCCGCATAGCTCGCATCCCATGCCTTCTGGTCAGCGAATAAATCTTCAAGCTTCCATTGATGCTCTTTAGGGACATCAGCGCGTTTTAACAATTGTTCCATGGAAATCCTCCTTGAATGATATGGATTAGTTGGAGTCCGGGTTCCTTCAGATAAGACCTCGTTGCGGGCAGTCGATAGAGCGATCAGGCTGATTGCAATCGTAATGCAGAGCACCTTGGCGCCTCTCATGGCATCATACCTCCTCGAATTGAAGCATCCGAGCGATAGTATGCCGCCTACCCGCCACTTTAATCCTATAAATTTACGAGGAACCCAGATTCAAGAAACTGTATACAATAAGGTAAAAGGCAAACAAGATGAAGGCGACGGCAATCAGGGCCATCCCCTTCCTCAGTCCCGGCGGTATCTTATCCCGGTACATGATCATGACGGCACCGAGACTGAACGCGAGAATAATGAAGATGACAATATTCGTATAATCCATTCGTTACACCTGCTTAAAAGCAGCCATCATTTCTCTCCACTCATCTTCCCGGCCTTCAAAATCTGCTTTGGGAAAACGGTTTTGAGCCCAGTGCATCAAGGCTGGACGACTCAGAAAGGTATGAGTCTCTTCACCCCACTGGTCAGAAATTTCGCGGAGAACGATGTACCGGCCCTGAACTTCAACCGTCATCATGTTCCACTTGTCTTTTTTGTATATTTCATGTTTTTTGATCATATGCATTCTCCGTTTGCTACTTAGGCTTTTGGGTAAATGATAACGCACAGGCGGGCGTAAAAGCAAATATTCTTCTGTTAAATAGTGGCTCAAAAAAAGCCCCTTAGGGCGAATTGACGGATTGCATTGTCAGAAAACATGGGATATAATATGGATATTCGCCATAGATGGCGGTATTTTTAGGAGGTTGTTCATTTGAAAGGTACAGTTAAATGGTTTAACGCAGAAAAAGGTTACGGCTTCATTTCCGTTGAAGGTGGCGAGGATGTATTCGTACACTTCTCCGCAATTCAAGAAGAAGGCTTCAAGAGTTTGGAAGAAGGTCAAGCGGTTGAGTTCGACATCACTGAAGGTAACCGTGGTCCTCAAGCAGCCAACGTAACAAAACTGTAAGTTAGCTCCCAATACGGAGATCTTATAGAATTACCAAGGCATGAAGCACAGTTCTCGGTTTAGAGAACTGTGCTTTTTTGTATTCCGATGGGTCAAGCGCTGATTCCGCCGACATCCACATCCTCCGGCTTGGCAAAAAGGTGCCGGTAAAGAAAACCGAGGCCGGCGACAAAGGCCAGGAGGGCTGCGAGCTGGTAGAAGGCCGGTCTTCCCGCCGCTTCGAACAGCTGGCCGCCGAAGGCTCCGCTGAGAAGTCCTGAAACGCTTGACCAGAAGATAATGAATAGAGCCATGCCGGTCGCGCGGTACTGCCAAGGAATGATCCTTGTAATATAGCGCACGGCGGTTACATAGAACACGCCGAAGGTAATGCTGTGAAGCGATTGAACCGCAAGCACGGACAACGGATCAGCCGCAAGGGCCATGAGCAGGAAACGGAGCGCGAACATCAGGCTTGCAAAAGTCAGCAGCGGCAGCTCCTTCATCTTGTCGCCATACTTGCTCAGCAGGAAGAAAATCGGGATCTCGCTGGCAGCCGAGACCATCAAGGACCAGCCGATGAGTCCTTCGCCCGCTCCAAGATCGGATAAGGTAAGCGTAAGAAAGGCTTCATTCATACGGTGGGCGATGGCAAGACAGAAAGTGCAGCCGAAGAACCACAATATTTCTTTTGAGCGCAATATTTTGAGAAGGGCTCCCAGCTCGACAGGCTCCGACTTGGCAGCAACTCCGTCGCGGAGAAGAAACGAGCAGAGCAGCGTGAATACGCCGATGCCGATGCCGATAGCCAATGTGGCCGACGCACCCGCGGCACTGATGGCATATCCAATGGCAAGCGCGAAGAACGCGTAGCCGAGTGAGCCGAATACGCGAATAACGGTAAAGCTGCGTCCGTACCTCTGTGCCGTTTGGATGGCCATCGTATCCGCCAGGGGATAGACCGGATAGTAGAAAAAATAAAATAAACTGATCGTAATCAATACTACGCCGAAGCTTGCAACCTGCCATAAAACAAGCATCGTGACAAGCTGACCGATAATGAGAATATTCATGATGCGTTTGATGGTCCGGTATTTGTCACTGGTGTAACTCCAAATCATGTTGGAAAACATGGATATAAGCGGGCCGATGGCGTACAAATAACCGATCTGCGCGCTGCTGAAGCCGATTTCTTTGAAATATAGCGGAAAATAGGATATGACAAGGGCTGTCGTGCCAAATATCGTAAACATAAAGGCGCGCAGCCAGTTCTGATCCGGTCTGGGCGTAGCGGGAAGTTTCATGCTGGGGATCTCCGTTCTTTTCACGAACCCGGCGTAGATAACGTTATTCGTGAGGTTCATGGTCTGTTATTCAGCTCCGACTAGTATATAACAAATCGCAGAATGGAGATAGATGGATTATAAGACGCGTTTACTGACATAGGCGTCAATGATTTGTGTTATTTGTGCAAAATCAACGATCATATTATAATAAGTTTGATTTGGATAGGTATAAAAAGACAACCATGTGGAGGCAGAGTTCATTGAATAATCAAGAGCTAAGCCGTAAGGTTCCGCGCAGTCCGGTCGGGCTGATGAGCCGGGTGTACAAATTCATACTCCCGGAAGTGCGGATCGAATTGGAGAAGTGGCGCCGGGAGGCTGAGCAAATTCCGGATGAGGAGCTACGAAAGCAGGCACTGGCCAGTATAGATACCAAAAGATTTCACTGCCAGGGCGGCGCGGTGTATGCCGCAGCCAATCTGCCGGAGAAGCATATTCTCATTCCATTGATTGTAGCTTACCAGACAATTAGCGATTATCTCGATAATTTATGTGACCGTAGTACTTCGCTGGACCCAGCGGATTTCAGACAGCTCCATCAGTCGATGCTGGATGCCGTTTCGCCTGAGACCGAGCCGGCCGATTATTACGCCCTCCGGACCGAAAGGGAGGATGGAGGCTACCTTCTCCGTCTTGTGCAGAAATGCCGGGATTGCATCGGTCAATTATCAGGATATGAAGCGGCAAAGCCCTACATAAGGGATTTGGCTGGGCTGTATACCGATTTGCAGGTATACAAGCACATCCATCCGGATAAGAGGGAAGCGGCATTGCTGGAATGGTGGTCCCAGCATGCCCACCGGACACCGCATCTGCGGTGGAACGAGTTCGCGGCAGCAACGGGATCGACCTTGGGCGTGTTCATGCTATTCTTGGCTGCAACCGATCCGTTTCTGGATGACGAGGATGCATCGTCCATCCATGCGTCTTATTTTCCGAATGTATGCAGTCTCCACATTATGCTGGATTATCTTATTGATCAAGACGAAGACAGGCTGGGCGGCGATCTGAACTTTTGTAATTATTACGAAGATGCCGATACGATGCTGAACCGGATAGCTTCCATTGTTGAGTGGGCCCGGAAGGATGTCAGAACAATTCCCTCGACCCCTTTTCATCGTATGATCATTGAGGGGTTACTGGCGTTATATTTATCCGATCCAAAAGTCAGCGAGCAGCAACTGGTTCGCTCTGTATCCAAGCGTTTGATGAAGAAGAGTCCGATGACCCGGATCTTTTTCTACGTCAACAGCCGATGGATTCGCAAGCATAAGCATGAGTGACATTGAAGGAGGAAAAGAAACATGGCAGAGGTTAAAAAAATTGCAGTTCTTACAAGTGGTGGCGATTCGCAAGGGATGAACGCGGCGCTTCGCGCCGTTGTGCGCAGCGGTCTGTATTATGGTCTTGAAGTATATGGAATTCAGCGTGGTTACCAAGGACTTCTGGAGAACGACATCGTCAAAATGGATCTTCGCAGTGTAGGGGACATTATCCAGCGCGGAGGCACGATCCTTCGTTCCGCCCGCTGTGAAGAGTTCAAGACGGCGGAAGGACAGCAGAAGGGTGCCGACATTCTGAATCAGCACGGCATCGACGGTTTGGTCGTTATCGGAGGGGACGGCTCTTACCACGGGGCGAACAAGCTCAGCAAACTCGGAATCAAAACCATGGGCCTTCCGGGCACGATTGATAACGATATTTCCTATACGGACTATACAATCGGCTTTGATACAGCCGTGAGCGTTGTTGTAGACGCCGTTAATAAATTGCGCGACACGATGTCTTCCCATGCGCGCTCGTCCGTTGTAGAGGTTATGGGACGCCACTGCGGCGACATTGCTCTCCATGCGGGCCTTGCTTCAGGCGCGGAGACTATTCTGGTGCCGGAAGTGGAGTACAACCTTGATGAAGTGGCAACCCGTTTGCGCGAGAATTTCGCAAAAGGCAAGCGTCACAGCATCATCATCGTAGCGGAAGGTGTCGGACGCGGTGAGGACATCGTATGTGATCTTAAAGAGTGCCATGCCTCGATCGACGCACGGGTAACGGTGCTCGGACATATCCAGCGCGGTGGAGCTCCGACTCCGTTTGACCGCAACCTGGCAAGCCGTCTTGGCGATTTTGCGGTTCGCAGTCTGATTGACGGCCAATCCGATAAAGGATGCGGCATCATCAAGGGCGAGCTGGTCCTCACGGATATTGACAAGGTCGTTAACACGAAGAAAGAATTTAACCGTGAGCTTTACGATTTGGCATTGCGGTTGTCCCAATAAAATTAAGACACGTCCTAATTTCTGACGAGAAGCAAAAAGACCGTCTCTCATTGCAGAACGCATTCTGCATGGAGACGGTCTTTTTGTAGCGGTAAGAAATCAGAAACTTCAGAGGCTTGCCAGCCATATTTCGCAAGTAAAGCTCCCGCAGAATACGGTCTGCCTTCTCTGAGAGGTACGTCGACTGACGTTAGGATGCGGATCGGGATGGAGCATGTACCTGGCGTGCGAACTTGCGTTGAACTTTGACCAGACGCATGAGCATCAGGGCAGCGCCGACGGCAAGGCCCGTGATTAACCCGATCCAGTAGCCGAAGGCTTGCCAATCGGTGTAGTTGGCGAGCACATAACCTACGGGCAGACCAATCACCCAAAACGACAGAAAAGCGAGCATGAAGGCGACATTAACGTCTTTATATCCCCGCAGCGCTCCTTGGGTAGGCGTGGCGATCGCGTCCGAGATCTGGAAGAAGATCGCGAACAGCAGAAACTGCTGGATCAGCGCCACGACGGCAGGCTCGTTGGAATATAGTCCGGCAACCTGCCGGCCTGCCATAAACAGGATGACAGCCGTGATCAGCGAGAGGATAACAGCTGTGCTGATGCCGAGTTTCGCGTACTTCCAGGCATCCTTCATTCGTCCCGAGCCGGCCTCGAAGCCTACAAGGATGGTCAGACTCATGCATATGCTTAATGGCAGCATGTACAGTGTCGTAGCGAAATTCAGGGCGGCTTGGTGAGCGGCAATCGTTGCCGTATCAAAGCTGCTCATAAGCAGCGTCACCGCAGCGAAGACGGCGGTCTCAAGAAAGATGGAGAACCCGATCGGCACGCCGATTTTTAATAAGCTTTTCCATGCGCTCAATGAAACTCCCTGAAGCTGCCTGAAGATGCCGAATGAAGAGAAAGGGTGATGGTTATGGATGACCACGATGGCAATGATGAGCACGGTCCAGTACGTAATCGCGGAAGCGATACCGGCACCCACGCCCCCCATTCTCGGAAAGCTCCAGAATCCATAAATGAACAGCGCATTCAGGCCTACGTTCACCGGCAGGGTAATCAGCGTGATCACCATGGAAATTTTAGTTTGTCCCAGCGCATCAATAAAGCTGCGGAGTACGGTATAAGCGAACAGCGGAATGATGCCGACCGAGATGGCGGCCAGGAATTGGGAGGCAATCCGCCGAACTTCCGGCTCCAGGCTCATGGCTCCGAGAATGCTCGGTACAACGGCATACCCGATCGCAAGGACGATGATGGCAAGTAAGATGGACAGCCAGAGCGCCTGGTTCACTTGGTAAGCGACTTTCTGTTCCTGTCGCCCGCCAACGAGCTGGGAAACGATGGGGGTGATCCCCATCAGAATTCCGCTAAGGCCGGTTTGGACCGGGATCCAGATGCTTGTCGCGATCGCTACGCCTGCCAGGTCGACCGAGCTGAATTTTCCGGACATGTTGGTGTCGAAAAAAGTAATGGCCGATAAGGCAAGCTGCGTAATTAAGATAGGGATAAGAATGATTGCAAATTGCTTCAGCTTTCCCCGTGTTGTCGTGGTCGGTTGCATGTGTGATGTGCCTTTCTTATTGAAGTTTTTCGGACCCTGCCCCCATATTGTAGGGTTCTGCTATGATTGGGGACAATAACTGGCTTATTGAGCGTCGACCCAAAACTCAACCAACCGTTGAATGGGGTGCATCAATTTCGAGGATTGAGGGACAAACCAGCCTACCCATCATCATAGCATCTGCTGTCAAGAGAGTTCACCGAACTACTTGAATGCAGAAAGGGCCGGCGATGGCCGACCCTTTGCGAAAGGATAATTGAATTATTTATGAGTGACGCCTTCGGTATACCGATTGGAAGCATTCCAGAGTAAATATTCATCGACGTTTGTATCTTTGAGGGCGCGAATCTGTTCTTCGATTTCCTTTTTGCCGTACTTGGCATAATTGCCGCTTCCGAGCCAGCTTGCGGTAAAGTCCTGAATCCATGGCCGGATGATCGGCTTCTGTTCTCCCAGCTCTTCGAGTTTCTTGTGGGTATCTTCCATGGATCCCTTGATGGTCTGGTAAGGAGCCTTGTCGGGAACGGGGGAGCCGAACCAGCCTGCCGTGTAATGGCTTGGATATACCATCGGACTGATGATATCGACGTTTTTGGAAATTTTGACGAAGTCTTGGCCGATCCCTTCTGCCGCGGGTACCGAAGCGGCATACCCGAAGATGTCAACGGATACCCGTATCCCAAGCGGCGAGAGTTCTTCACGGGCATACTGCACGAAATCGGATACCACGTCCACGCGCGATTGATCCGTTTTGGTATACTTCAGGGAATCGGCGCGTTTTTCAAAGCCCTCCGGAAAACGGACGTAATCAAACTGGATTTCCTTGAACCCGAGCTTGGCTGCTTCCTTGGCGATCTCGATGTTGTAATCCCATACCTCTTTGCTGTACGGGTTAACGAAGCTGTCGCCCCCGCCATTGGTCCACACGCTGCCGTCTCCTTTACGGAAGGAAAGCTCCGGGTTTTTCTTGGCAAGTATAGTATCCTTGAACACGACCACTCGGGCGATCGGATAAATATCGTGTTTCTCCAGCCGCTTCATCAGCTGTTTGATGTCTTTGATAAAAGGCTGGGATTTACCGAGTTCCTTCAGCTTCGGATTATCGGTTTTGTACGTTATGTATCCTTCATCGTCCTTGATGTCAATGACCATGGCATTGAGATCGGTCTTGTCCATAAGATCCACGAGCTGATTCATTCTGGAGCCGCCTGCGCTATAAGCCGTTACATAAATGCCTTTGACTTTAGGAGCGTCAATCTGCGGATCGATTTCCGTCGTGTTTGGCTTGATGCCGGATTGGCCCTGACCTTGATTGTTCTTTTGGTGCATGCCCTGAATCACGGCGGTATTTAACGATGCCTGAAGTTTGGCGGTAAGATTGTTATCTTGCGGACTGGAACCGCCGAAGCCCGCGGACGCCAAGATGAATAAAGCCAAGATGATATTCATAATTACTCTCTCCCTTGTGTACATTCACATCATGATTATAAAGGAACGAATACCTTTAAAAAGAACAGGATTGTTACAATCGACAATAAATTGGAAACGGCGGGTGAGCGTACTTAGTTCATTAAACGGGTCAAGGGCGTTTTAAACGCTAAATATCGACAAATGCGGCAGGTGGCCGTGAATAACGTGTGAACAAGGGGAGTGACTAGCATCGGAATATAATACCTGTAAGAAGGCGGATAGCGTTTACATGCAGCTCTTACTGCTGGCGGGAATTGACGTGCTTATAGAATTTACATTTATCCATAAAAAAATGCCGTTACTCACCGGTGAAATTTACCGGAGAATAACGGCACTTGTCGTGCGATATTCACGTGTTGCATAAAAATTAATGAAGCGGCGTTTGGTTCTGATGCTCGCAAATGCTGAACTGAATGATTTCAAGAGCGTCCTCCTGCTCCAAGATACTCAGCCCGTCCCTAAGAACGATCATGGAATTCAGTTCGTTCTGCCTAAAGAACGATAACATTTCCGGGAACCACTTCATGACGATTTGTGACAATTTTACCGTTTCCATTTCCATAAAAATCACCCTTTCCTTCCAAATTGGTTAGGCAGGACGTTCTTTTGTAAAACGGAAAAACAATTAAAATTGGGCCAAAGCGATGCCCGGGAAACAGATCTCATGAATATTGTAGGAACCGCGCACAAATATTATACCACATATTTACCTCACCCTGACAGGTGGTAAATATTTAGTTCTTGCGGAATTGCCCCATGACAGCCGTGGTTTCCACGATATTAACAAAGGCCTGGGGATCTGTCTCTGTAATAATTTGTTTTAGCTCAGCCAGCTCATATCGCGTCGTGACGGTCATAAGCATATCCTTTTCTTTATGACTGAAGGCTCCCTCGGTTTTGATCTTGGTTATGCCGCGGGGGCGCTTAAGCAGCTTCTCCAGCAGGGCTTCCGTCTGGTTCGTTACAATAAAGACGGTAACCTTGATATGACTGACGTGGAGCATATCGACCATTTTTCCGGCAATATAGATGGAGGCCATGGAGGCAAGGGCCAGATTCCAGTCGTCCTCCAAATAAGCAACCGCCATAATGACGATGGCGTTCAGCGTCACGAGTACACTTCCAACGGGGAAGTCCCGATATTTCGTGACGAGGGAGCCGATAATATCAAAGCCCCCGGTGGAACCGCCAACCCGAAAGGAGAGGCCGGTGCCGAATCCGACAAGCACCCCGCCGAACACCGAGGACAGCAGCATGTCAGTCGCAACCGGTGTAACCGGAATGAGCTCAAGGAACAGGGTAGTCACAATAACCGAGAGGACGCTGAGACCGACGAACCTTTTGCCGAGCTTGAACCAACCGGTGATAAGAATCGGGATATTGAGCACAAAATACATGACGCTGATATTAAGCGGCGTGAAGTAGCCGATAATTAGGGCCACGCCGGAAACGCCTCCGCTGAGCAGATGATGGGGAATCAGAAACAAATTAAATCCGCCGGCGATAATGATGCCGCCGAACACGATCGAGAAATAGGTCCATAGACGCTTCAACATAGGAATCACCTCCCGGTTATTATGACTTCTTTAAGCTTGCTGGTATTCCAGAAATGTTTTGTGATATAATGTATTGGATATTCTTGAGTAGTCCGTTACATTGATAACTTTGCAAGCTTATCAGGATGATTATACATTAACCAGTCATCATACTGGTGATAAGAGAAATATACCGGTTCACCTCGTGCAGAAAATCCTGCTGGCCGGGAAAGCCTATAAACGTTACCACTACTTAAGAATACAGAGAAGAAAGTGGAAGTCCACAGATAGAAGGAGTATGAACCTATTGAAAAATTTCGCAGATTTTGGCTTGGAGCCGCGCGTGCTGCAAGCAATTACTGAACTTGGCTTTGAGGAAGCCACACCGATCCAATCCCAGTCCATCCCGATTGCTCTTACCGGCAAGGATATGATTGGACAAGCACAGACAGGTACTGGTAAGACAGCAGCATTCGGCCTTCCTCTTATCCACAAAATCGCCAAGGAAGAGGAGCGTATCGTCGCTCTGATTATGACACCGACCCGTGAACTTGCCATCCAGGTTGCTGAAGAAATCGGTAAACTGTCCCGTTTTAAAGGAATCCGTTCCTTGGCTATTTATGGCGGACAGGATATCGGGCGTCAGATCCGCGCTTTGAAAAAGAAGCCTCAAATTATTATCGGCACACCAGGTCGACTACTTGACCACATCAACAGAAAAACCATCCGACTTGACGATGTCCAAACCGTTGTATTGGATGAAGCGGATGAAATGCTGGACATGGGCTTCATGGAAGACATCCAGTCGATCCTGAAGCTTGTTCCTGAAGAACGTCAAACCTTGCTGTTCTCCGCAACTATGCCGGCTAACATTCAGAAGCTGGCATCCCAGTTCCTTAAGGAACCTGAGCATGTATCCGTTATTCCTAAGCACGTTAGTGCACCTCTGATCGATCAAGCATATATCGAAGTTCCTGAACGTCAAAAATTCGAAGCATTGAGCCGCCTTCTGGATATGGAGTCACCTGAGCTTGCGATCGTCTTTGG
Organism: Paenibacillus sp. MDMC362; assembly: GCF_003269305.1. Taxonomy (NCBI): domain Bacteria; kingdom Bacillati; phylum Bacillota; class Bacilli; order Caryophanales; family Paenibacillaceae; genus Paenibacillus; species Paenibacillus sp. MDMC362. The sequence goes on along the minus strand of NZ_QLYT01000045.1, from coordinate 52,612 downwards.
ACGTACCAAGCGCCGTGTTGACGAATTGGCAGAAGCATTGCAAAAACGCGGATACTCGGCAGATGGTCTTCATGGCGACCTGTCCCAGCACCAGCGCGATACCGTTATGCGTAAATTCCGTGACGGAAGCATCGATGTCCTCGTGGCAACCGATGTGGCAGCACGCGGTCTCGACGTATCCGGCGTTACCCATGTTGTAAACTTTGACTTGCCGCAAGATCCGGAAAGTTATGTACACCGTATCGGACGTACAGGCCGTGCGGGTAAGGAAGGTACGGCTTGGTCCTTCGTGACACCGCGTGAGATGGATCATTTGTATTTCATCGAGCGTGTGACTCGTCACCGTATTCCACGCAAGCCGTTGCCAACGATTGCCGAAGCGATTGAAGGCAAACAACGTATCATCGCTGAGCGAGTGCTTGAAATCATTGAGCAGGGTGAATTGACCGAATACAAAGGCCTTGCGATTCAATTGCTGGAGCAGTACGATTCCGTACAGCTGCTGGCAGCTGCAATGAAAATCCTGACAGGCGACAAGAAGGAAGCATCCGATATTCATCTGACGCCTGAAGATCCGATCCGTGCAAAACGCCGGAAGCCGGACATCCGTAATGGTCGCAAGCCAAGCGGTGGCTATGGCGGCCGCAGCAGCGGCGGCGGATATCGCCGTGATGGCGGCAGCGGCAGCGGTGGTGGTGGTAACCGTGGCGGCTACTCCAAAGGCGGATACAACCGTGATGGAGGCGGCAGCAGTTATGGCAACCGCGAGGGCGGTGGCTACAACCGTGACCGCAACAATAGCGGTGACCGTAAACCTCGTTCCTACAGCGGCGGCGAGCGTCGTCCTAACCGGAGCGGAGACGAATAATATATACAAGTAATTTCTTCTGACTGAAGAAACCAAACATAAAAGACGAAGCAACTGCCCACGCCAGGTGGAGCCGCGCTTCGTCTTTTATTCATGTTTAAAGAAGATGCACCCAGGGTGCATCCCCTTTAAACTCGCAGTTTTAGAGCAATACCTAGCTGGTCTGTTTGACTTCATCATGATTCAAAGAGACATTAGATGTAGAATGTGCTGAGAATAATGACAAGGAGAATGAACAGAACCAGAACAATACCAACATTACTTCCGTAACCGTAACCGCCGCCTTCACAAGACATACATAATCCCTCCTCTTTAAATTTGGAAATTCAAGCTTGTTGAACGGATTACGTGATATCGTATGGAGAAACAGGGTCACTGGATTGGATAAACGCCCAGGTCGTCTAAATTAGGCTCTGGCAATGCATGTACAAAATAAGGTATATTAATAGATACATGCATGATTTGAGTGAGGAGGAAACGGATTTGGAAATGAAAGGAGCCATGGGTGGCTTATACAAGCTCACCGAGTGGATTACCCGTATTGCTTTTTCGAACATCTTGTGGGTTATTTGTACATCGCCTTTCCTGTTTATCGTTCTAACCAAATTCCTGATGGCCGTTCAGACACCGGATGCGCATAATGAGCAGCTGCTGTCGAACTGGGTTCTGGGAATATTATCACCGTTTGTTTTGTTTCCGGCTACGGCGGCTTTATTTACCGTTGTACGCAAATGGGTAATGGGCAATCCGGACGTGTCCGTATTTAAAACGTTCTTTAAGGGTTATAAGGAAAATTACAAGCAGAGCATGATCGGCGGCATTTTTTATACGCTGCTGTTCGTGATTATGTACGTGGATTACACGGTTTATATGACGCAGCTAGACGGTTTCCAGCTTGTCGGCATTGTGATGCTCGTGCTGCTTATCGTGCTGTTTGTCTCCCTGTTTAATTTCTTCTCGATGACCGTTCATTATGAGATGAAGACGACGCAGCTGTTGAAAAATGCGGTGCTGCTGACATTGATTCGTCCGTTCCGCGTATTTTCGACGTTGATCGGAAGCGCTGTCTTGGCGTATATCGGCACGCAGATGCCGGTGCTGTTCGTGTTCTTCCTGTTCTGCCTGATGGCATTGTTCGCATTCTTTAATTTCTATGCCACCTTCACCAAAATGCAGGAACAGCAGGAGAAGATGAAGAAAGCGGAGGAAGAGGAGTCCGAAACCGAACAAGCTCTTCTGGAAAGCATGGAATCTGCCAAAAAGGGAGAGAACGGATCGAAACCTTAATAACGCGAGGTTTACTTTTCCGGCAAAACCCCCTATAATAAGACTACATCCTGCGATGTTCGTTTCGGTTTTCCGTTGTTTTGAACCAATGACGATGTCTAGGGAGATCTATACGTAATCGTGGCTGAAATGCCCTGTCTATATGACAAGGGGAATTCATAAGCGGTTCTGCGGTCACCCACCTGCTAATGCAGGTTCGAAGACAATGTTTACCGGACGGCATAGGCGGGTTTCGTTAAGTCAATGAATGGGCACCTCTTTCATTTGTAATTCGAAGTGAAAGAGGTGCCTTTTTGCTATATATAAAGGTTTGCTGAAAGCATAAACAATGTTAAACTAGAGTAAAGGAACGGTCATTTATAAAGGAGGAACGGTCTTTGTCATTAAAACGAGTTCTAATTGGTATCGTGCGCAGCTATGACGGCACAAGCGACCGTGCTAAAGATCCCAAGCTGAAGACGCGTTATTACAATCTTTCAAAAGAAAAGTGTTTTGAAGAGGTTTCCTCGACACTGAAAAAAATTCCGGGTTACAAAGTTCTGCATGAGGTTAAATCCGTGGGAGAAATCACGCTCGAGAAAAGAACCTCGTTTGGACGTACACTGGACATTACCGTATCCGTGCTCGGCATCAGTCCGGTTCGTAGCGCAGTGGATATGTATTCGGCGTCCCGCGGTTCCTTAGGGGATCTCGGAGCGAACTACCGGGTTATCTTGAACCTGTACGCTGTTCTGGATAAAAAACTGAGCAAGTATAAAGTGGATGCTTAGGAGAATAAGAAAAAGCGGGAGAGCTGCTCTCCCGCTTTTTAAAAGTGTGCAGTATATGTAGCTTTTGGCGTGTTACCGCAAAGATTTTACTGCATCGATCGCGGCTTCGTAATTCGGGTGCTCCGTCATCTCACCAAGGTATTCTACATAGGTGATGGTATCGTTAGTATCCACGACGAAGATCGAACGCATGTCGAGTTGGAACTCCTTGATGAGCACGCCATACGCTTCACCGAACGAACGCGATTTATAGTCGGAGAGCGTAATGACCCGGTCAACGCCTGCAGCTCCGCACCAACGGGCTTGGGCGAACGGAAGGTCGGCACTGATCGTAAGGATCACCACATCATCGCCCAGACCGGCAGCTTCTTCATTGAAACGGCGCGTCTGTGCATCGCATACCCCGGTGTCGAGGGAAGGAACGACGCTGATCAGCTTGATTTTACCGGCATAATCCTTAAGAGATACGTCTTCGAGCAGGTTTTTGCTCACTGTAAAATCCGGCGCGGCATCACCAGCCTTGAGTTGTGGTCCGATGAGTGTAATAGGATTGCCCTTGAAAGTGGCAGCTCCTGAACGTTCTTGAGCCATGAGAAATCTCCTCCTTGGATATCAAAGTTTGGTGATCAGGTTCATGGTACATTATAATCTTTTTAAAAAGGGTATGTCCACTAGGAGCATCCCTGGCCTGGTTTAGTATGAGGAGGATGCTATGATATTCGTACGTTATGAAAATTGGAAAAGTTATTTGCGTTATTATCCCGTTACATCGCTGCTGCTTGTCATTAACCTGGTGATGTTCGTGATCACATCCTTTGACGGCGGTTCCAGAAATCCGGTTACGCTGCTGAAATATGGAGCTTTATCGGATTTGCCGCAATTCGTTGATCAGGGATGGAGATACTTTACGGCGATGTTTCTGCATAATGGATTTGATCATGTATTGTTCAACAGCTTCGCACTGCTGGTATTTGTTCCCCCGCTGGAAAGAATCATGGGGAGCTGGAAGTTTGCCGTTTTGTATCTGCTAAGCGGTGTTCTCGGTAATGTAATCGGATTGGCTTATTATGAGCGCATGGAGGACTATACCTTCCTTGTAGGCGCTTCAGGAGCCATTTACGGAGCTTATGGCGCTTATCTGTACATCGCCCTGTTCCAGCGGCATGTCATTGATGAGTCGTCCCGCAAGACGCTGTTCACCCTGCTTATTTTGGGGATACTGTTCTCGTTTACCCCAGGGGTCAGCCTTGTAGCACATGTCGGCGGATTGGTAGGCGGATTTTTCCTCTACGGTCTCATGATTCGATTATTTAAACGTCGAACATAATCGGACCTTAGAGGGTCTGTTATAATAGTATTGGATGATTTGATAAAGTCTTCAAGTCTTCTAGGGAATAAGAATGGAGCGATAAAAGGCGTGGAATTACGACAGTTGCAATACTTTGTAAAGGTTGCGCAAAAGGAACACGTTACCCAAGCGGCAGAAGAGCTTCATGTGGCTCAGTCAGCCGTCAGCCGTCAAATACATCAGTTGGAAGAAGAGCTTGGTGTTAATTTGTTCATGCAAAAAGGCCGGAATCTGCAGTTAACCCCGGTAGGTCAGCTTTTTTGCAAACGGGTGGAGAGCATTATGAAGGACTTGGACCGTGCGGTCGTCGAGATACATGAATTTCTGGACCCGGAACAGGGGGAGATCCGCATCGGATTCCCACACAGCCTGGGTATCCATTTGATTCCGTCCATTGTGGCTGAATTCCGCAAGAAATATCCGAACGTGAAATTCCGGTTCAAGCAGGGGATGTTCCCGACACTGATTCGGGACGTGGTAGGGGCTGAGGTGGATTTGGCATTTGTGTCGCCGTTTCCGGATCGTCATGATCAAGTGGATGGGGATATCGTTCTGACAGAGGAGCTGTTTGCGATCCTGCCGCCGAATCACCCGCTTGCGGGGGAGCAATCCATCAAGCTGGAGCAGCTGAAAGAGGAGCGCTTTGTGCTGTTCAGCAAAGGCTACTCCTTGCGTCCAATTGTGTGGCATGCCTGCCTTGAAGCAGGGTTCACGCCGAAGATTGCTTTTGAAGGCGAGGAAACGGATACCATCCGCGGACTGGTTGCGGCCGGTATGGGGGTCAGCCTGCTTCCCGAAATGGCGCTATTCCAGACGAATCCTCTGCAGCCGGCACGCGTCCGGATCTCGGAGCCGAAGGTAACGCGTTCCATCGGTCTGATCCACCGCGCGGACGAGAAGCTGCCACCGGTTGCTCAGGCATTCCGTGCGTTTCTGCTGCAATATTTTGGTATTGATCCGTCGCCGAAAAAGGAAGGGAAAGCGGACTGATCGCATCAACTCCCTAACCTGGCTTCATAAATCAAAATAACATATATAAAAAAGAGGGCTTTCCTTCTCCACCGATCCAGGTGGAGAGGAAAGCCCTTTGTTGTTGTTTTTTATTCGGTTATTCCCGGTTGCTCGTAAAGATCATGATATAACGGATCAACTCGAGCAGTGAGATCAAAGCTGCAGCGACATAAGTCAAGGCCGCGGCGTTCAATACTTTAGCAACTCCGCGTTCTTCGTCATTGGCGATATAGCCTTCTTGAACCATCAGCTGACGGGCACGGTTACTTGCGTTAAACTCGACCGGCAGGGTGACGAGCTGGAAGGCAACGGCGCAAGAGAAGAAGATGATGCCGAGACCGACCAGGTTCATGGCTTGGAACAGGAATCCGGCAATCAAGAGAAACGGAGCGATACCCGATGCGAAGTTTACGACCGGGAACATCTTGTGACGGGCTACAAGCATCGGATAGTGCTCGGCATGCTGGATCGCATGGCCTACCTCGTGACAAGCGACAGAGACAGCTGAGATCGTGCGTTCATAATAAACGGGCTCCGACAAACGTACAACGCGTTTGGTCGGATCATAGTGGTCAGAGAGTGTGCCTGGCACCGGTTCAATCGGCACATCGTGGAGTCCATTGGCATCCAGCATATGCCGGGCCGCATCGTATCCTGTCATGCCGGTGCTGTTCTCGACCTTGGCCCATTTGTTAAACGTGCCTTTGACCCGGAACTGGGCCCACAGCGAGAATATAAAAGCGAAAATAATGAGAATAAACATCCAGTCAGAATACATGTATCATACCCCCATACAAAGTTGTTATTTGGTTCTTCACCATTACATCGAAGTGAACTGGTTCAGCAAGATTTGTAGCGACTCGATGCAAGCAGCCCCTTTAGGAAGAATGTTAGCAAGTACCTCCCGGGCTTGACTTGGCTTTAATTCACTCAGAAGCGGGTTGAGCTCCTTCACATCCCGTTCCAGCTGTTTCATCTGTATTTCGAGCTTGGTTAGCTTCTCCGTCATTTCGGAATCATCGGGAACCGACTTCCAGCGATCCAGTCTCTCCTTAATCTCATCGAGAGTATATTTCTCTTGCTTTAACTGATTAATACGTTCGAGAGTGCTTAAGGTTTCAGAACTGTACAACCGGTAGTTTTTTAATGTCCGTTTTTCAGGGGAGATCAAACCCAGCTTCGTATAATAATCAATGGTTCTTTCGCTGATTCCGGCAACTTTGGCCAGCTCACCGATCCGGAAAAGGTTTCCGCTCGTGATCCCCATCATTCATCACCTCACAAGCTTTCATTGAATTGGAAATTAATGAATGCATTTATATTTTCATTTTAATAGAAATATGATACATGATCATGAACCATACAGTCAAACGTCATAGTTGTGACAAAACTCTTGAAGCCTATTCTTTTATGATGTTTGAGTATTTGCACTGTATGCACTTAATGTTAGATTATATTACACAAACTCGATTTTTCATGAAAATAACCGTTGCGGATTTTGGTTAATCCCCCTATAATGACAATATGAATTCAAGGTGATGTTACATTAGTTCACATTAAGGGGAGTGTAAAACATGGGAAAAAGATGGCTAGGTTTAATGGCGGGAGTAATCGCATTGCTTGCATTCCCGGCGAGCGCGTTCGCCGCTGATGGGGGAGCCACGAACGTTGAATTAACGGCTGGTTTGAACTCCGTGTTCGTATTTTTGGCAGCATTGCTCGTATTCTTCATGCAAGCAGGGTTCGCGCTGCTGGAAGCCGGATCTGTCCGTATGAAGAATGCAGGCCACGTTGCAGGCAAAACATTCCTGACCTTCGGCATTTCGATCGTCGCCTTCTGGGCACTAGGGTTTGGCTTGGCATTCGGCAACGGGAACAGTTTTTTCGGATTTGAAGGGTTTTTCTTAAGCGGAGACAATGCGTCTGGCTCTTTTGATTCCTTGTCCGCTTACGATGTTCCGACTACCATTATGTTTCTGTTCCATCTATCCTTTGCCGCTGTTTCCTTGGCCATCGCTTGCGGTGGTATGGCAGAACGGGCAAAGCTCAGCGTTTATATCGTGTTTGGATTGCTGTTCACCATCGTGATTTATCCGATAGTTGCTCACTGGGTATGGGGCGGCGGCTGGCTCGGAGCTCTGGGTATGCAGGACTTTGCCGGATCGACGGTCGTTCACTTGACAGGTGCTACAGCGGCGCTGGTGGCTACCGTTCTTCTGAAGCCACGACTTGGCAAATATAATAAGGACGGGAAGCCTAACAGCATTCCGGGCCACAACCAGGTTTTATCGGTACTCGGCGTATTCATCATCTGGATCGGTTGGTTCGGATTTAATCCAGGCAGCACCATCTCCGCACTCACGGACGGCTTCTTCGGTTTTGTGGCTTTAAATACGAATATCGCGGCTGCGGCAGGTGCGCTTGCGGCATTGCTGATCTCTTGGGCGGTTCTTGGCAAAGCAGACATTCCCAGCATGCTGAACGGTATTCTTGCTGCATTTGTGGCCATCACGGGGGCCTGTGCCTTCGTAGAACCTTGGGCGGCTGTTGTTATCGGTGCAGTAGCCGGTACGATTACCTTCTTTACGGCTCAATGGTTTGACCGCAAAGGTATTGATGATCCTGTATATGCATTCTCCGTACATGGTATTGCCGGTATGTGGGGGGCCGTATCCACCGGTTTGTTCGCAGCACCGAGACTTGTTGAAATTACAGGCGTAGGTAAAGAAGGTTTGTTCTACGGCGGGGGCTTCGGTCAGCTTGGCGTTCAGCTATTGGGCCTGATCGGTACGTTTGCATTCGTTCTCGTGATCTCATTCATTATTCTGTACCTCATGAAAATTACGATGGGTATCCGTGTAACGGAGGAAGAAGAATTAGTGGGTCTAGATATGAGCGAACATGGAACTTACGGATATCCGGAGCAAATGAAACTTCTGGCGGAATCGGAAGGGAAATTACCAGAGTTTCGTTCCGGAGGCAAAGGGGTACCCGGAAGCGATACGGCGTTATAATATGAAACTCTAAATGGTTATTGAGTATGTATAAGGAGGCCGCGGCATGAAACCTCTGAAATCCGTAAATCTGTTTCCGGTATTCTCGGAAATTCAGACAGCAGCAACAGCCCAGCAATTACGAGATGAACGGATCGTTTGTCAGAACCATCTGATCGAGATGCGTCATGACATGGAGCTGAGAGAGTGGATCGCATCCGTCAATACAATGCACGATCTGATTGGACAGCGTGCCGCGGCAATCTGTGAGCAGGACATGTGGGAGGCTGGCTTGGGCCGGCCTCCTGCGCGTTATGCGTTTGTTGCTTTTGGCAGCAGCGGAAGGCAGGAAGCTACGCTATGGAGCGATCAGGACAACGGTTTGATCATTGGCGATGAGCTGGAGGAGGAACAGCTTCCCTTCTTTCGGGAATTTGGACTTCGACTGGCGAACCTGCTGGAGTACGCAGGCTACCCCAAATGTTCGGGAAAGGTGATGTGCTCCGAACCCTTATGGAGTAAAAAGCTTGGCGATTGGAAAAATCAGATTAGCGAGTGGTGTGGAGACCAGCAGTGGGAGCCGATTCGCAATTTTATCATCGCTTCGGATCTCCGTCATATAGCGGGAGATGGCGAGCTAACGGAGGCATGGGCCGACCATTTTCAGAGCTCCGTCGAGTTGAACCCGAACATCGGCAATGCCGTGCTGCGAAATACGGTCAAGCACAAGGCAACGCTGAATGTCATGGGGCGAATTGTAACGGAGCGGTTTGGTGAGCATGCCGGTGAATTTGACGTAAAGTATGGCGTTTATATTCCACTAGTGAACAGCATTCGCACGATGGCGCTCCAAAGAGGCATCATCGAAACCTCGACGCAAAAGCGTATGGAGAAGGTAATGCTGCTTGAGGGCGGCAACTTGCTGCTCGAAAGCGTGCAGCGTGCTTTCTTGACGGCGCTTCGGCTGAGAAATAACACGCCCCATCGGCTGGAGAACGGGCTGATCACGAGCAGCGGGTATATCCCGCAGGAGCAGCTCAAGAACAAAACCATGCAGTACGAGCTCCGCGATACGCTTGGTGTGGTCAGACGGATACACCGGTCATTGCAGCGAGAGCACCGTTTTGCGGAGAGGAGGAACCCATGACTGAACCGGGACAATCGAACGGGGGCTTCTGGAGATCCCTCCGTTCGGGTAACTTTAATTCCGCCATCGCCTCTATGCGCGGGGCGCAGACGGCGCAGCAGCTGGCCTTCATCCGATCCCAGATGAAGGATAACCGGAGGCCCGAGGTTCTGGGTACCCCGCTGGACGAGCTGGAGGTTGTCGTATTTGATCTGGAGTCGACGGGGTTCAATCACCAGCACGGTGATGAAATTTTGTCATTCGGTGCAATCAAGGTCATCGGCGAGCAAGTGATCGAGAACGAAACCTTTCATATGATTGTTAACAGCGGTGCTCCTGTTCCTCCATTCATTGCTGAGCTGACAGGAATTACGCAGCATATGGTTGATGCAGCCCCGCCCTTAATGGAGGGGCTGCATGATTTTATGGCTTTTATAGGAGGCAGGGTGCTTGTTGCCCATGCCGCTGCGCATGACCGCGGATTCCTGAACGCAGCCTTGTGGAAGACGTCAAAGGTTCGATTAACCCATCGGCTCCTTGATACGATGATGCTCGCGCAGAGATTATATCCTGAGCAGAAGGACTACAGTCTGGATGAGCTGCTGCGGAGCAGCGGCATTCCGGTGGAGGGCCGGCATCATGCTCTGTCCGACGCGCGAATGACTGCCCGGCTGTGGGCGGATTATATGAAAGAAATTCAGGCGCGCGGCCATGCAACCACGCTTGGAGATTTGTATGTCTATCTAAGCGAGGCATAACCGCGAATAAGATGGTTGCCGCGATAGCTTATGATTCTATTATGATCTTGCAAGGAATCGGGGCGAGGGAATAGAATTCCGATCCCGGCCGCACCCAGGAATTTGACGGCAGCTTGCTGAATAACTCCGAGCTCTCTTGTCCCCGAATAATTTTGTAAGTATGAAGCTCTAATGGTTTCGAATCGGGAGCGTTTGGAGCTGCGGGAGATCCGATGGCATACATCTGGAGCAATCCGCCGAAGGATTGAAGCTGCAGAAGATCCTCGCCGGACGGCTCAGGGAATGTATCCGGGTGACTGTGAAACAATCCGACAATTCCCTTTTCGGTTAACACCAAGCGGGTCCATTGAACAGGATCCAGATGAAAAGAATGCAGCGGAAACTCCGCTGTATTTTTTATGGGAATAAATTGCGTAACGGTTATTGATCGCCTAGCTGCGCTGGAGTGCCCCATTAGGACCCCACAAGCTTCCTGTGGCAGACATTCATACGTATAGTCCGATATATGCTGTTGTACGGCTGCGTGCAGCAGAAGCTGCTCCAGGGCCATGTCAGACGGGTTCATCTTTTTCCCTCCCGGGCTATATGTTTGAGTTGATCGCGTGTTTGAAAGATCAGGGTTTCAGGGTACAATAGGGACTATAAGTGCGTGTTCAAAAAGGTCGATTTTCAGCACCGAGAAGGTTGGATGAAGCTAGGGACGTCAGGAGCGGAGCGTACGTTTGGGTACGTGAGCACCGGAAGGCCCGGCTGAATTCAAGATTCGATGCCGAGTTGCTTCCTGATTCGCTTCGTGATCAAAAGCGGACTTTTTGAACAACCTCTATAACTAAGTTTAGCAAAGGAACCTATACCTATGAAACGAAACATCATCATCCTCGTCCTGCTTGTTGTAGCGGCAGGCGCTGTAATCTATAACCAAGCCGGCGACAATATTCAGGCTGTCTTCACGCAGGAGAAGCCGCTCCCGACGGAGACAGGCGCCAAAGCCGGACTGCTTGCCCCTATCTTTACCTTGGAGGGGATGGACGACAAGACATATGCCGGCGGCGGAGCGCGCGATAAAGCAATGATCATCAATTTTTGGGCATCCTGGTGTGAGCCGTGCAAGCAAGAAGCCCCGGAGCTTGATAAGTTGGCGGAGGAATATGCGGATGAGCTGGAAATCTACGGCGTGAACGTGTCCAAGTATGACAATGAGAAGAAAGCGCGTCAATTCGTTAAGGATTTTGAACTCCGGTATCCAATCCTTCTCGATCCGAAAGGAGAAGTGTTCGAGGATCTGTATAAAGGTCAGGTTTTCCCGACGAATGTGCTGATTGATCGAAACGGCGTGATCCAGGAAATCATTCTTGGCGCCCCGGATCCCAAGGATCTTCGCAAAAAGGTAGCTAAGTTGTTGAAGTAATGGTGAAGGGAAGAGCGGCGAAACACCAAAAAAGCGCGGCCTCCATGTGCACGACATGGCGGATACGCGCTTTTTATATTGGACGGTAGCCTTAGTGATTAACCAACCCTTGCCTTGCCGCGGACTCATGCACCTGCTCCGGTGAGATTTGACCGAGCAGCGCATACCGCATACTGTCGACCAGCGCTTCCCAGCTCGCCTCAATGACATTGCTGGAAACCCCGACGGTGTTCCAGGAGTTCTCGAAGTTCTTGGACTCGATGAGCACCCGTACTTTGGCTGCCGTCGCATCCTTGTCATCCAGCACCCGTACCTTATAGTCAGCAAGATGCATTTCCTTGAGTGTCGGGAAGTATTGGACCAGCGCTTTACGCAGCGCGTTGTCAAGCGCATTGACCGGGCCGTTGCCTTCCGCTGCGGTGTAGATGCTCTCACCGGCAACGTTGACTTTGACAAAAGCTTCGGAAACAACCGGCTGACCGGCTGATTTTTCTACGAGCATTTTGAAGGATTCGAAGGTAAACAGTTCCTTAAACTCTCCGTTCGCCTCTCGAAGCAGCAGCTCCAGGGAAGCGTCCGCCCCCTCGAATTGATACCCTTCATGCTCAAGATCCTTGATCTTTCCGATAATATGCTTGGATTGTTCGCTAGCCGGATCAAAGGTAAGACCCATGTCTTGCGCCTTCGATACGATGTTGCTCTGTCCGGCAAGCTCGGATACCAGCACGCGCTGCTTGTTTCCGACTTTCTCCGGTTCGATATGCTCGTACGTTCTGGAATCGCGCAGGATCGCCGAAACATGGATGCCTCCCTTATGGGCAAAGGCAGCATTACCAACATACGGCTGGTTGACCGGCATATTGACGTTGGCGATTTCACTGATATACCGTGCGGTATTCGTCAGCGTGCGGAGGTTATCGTCTCCGATGCACTCGTATCCCAGCTTCAGCTGCAGATTCGGGATGATGGAGCACAGGTTGGCATTCCCGCAGCGTTCCCCGTAACCGTTCATCGTTCCTTGCACATGCTGGACACCGGCCTGTACGGCACTTAGCGTGTTGGCAACGGCAAGCTCGCAATCGTTATGGGTGTGGATGCCGAGCGGAGCGCCAGGTAATGGACCCGCTAAAGATGCCACGATGCTCGAGATCTCGTGTGGAAGACTGCCGCCGTTCGTATCACACATGACAAGCCAATCAGCACCTGCCTCCCGAGCCTTGGACAATACGGCAACTGCGTATTCGGGATTGTTCTTATATCCGTCAAAAAAGTGCTCGGCATCAAAAATCACTTCGAGGCCCTTTTGCTTCAGGAAAGCGATGGAATCATAGATCATGGCCAGATTCTCTTCCAGTGTCGTCTGAAGCGCGGTATGGACGTGGAAATCCCATGACTTCCCGACCAAAGTGGCCGCAGACACGCCGGATTCCAGTATTCGAAGCAGATTGGCATCCTGTTCGGCGATGGAGCCTTTGCGGCGAGTGCTGCCAAAAGCGGTTACTTTTGAGGTTAAGCCGAGATCATGGACTCTTTTGAAAAATTCGATGTCCTTACTGTTGCTTCCCGGGATACCGCCTTCAATATAATGAACACCAAGAGCATCGAGTTTCTTGGCGATTTTGACCTTGTCGTCCGCCGACAAGCTGATTCCTTCGCCTTGGGTTCCGTCGCGAAGTGTCGTATCAAAGATGGAAATGGACTTAGACATGATGTCCTCCTTTGGGTGTCCGGGATTGGACCGCATTGTTTATAATTTTGTATTATAACATTTCTTTGCGGGAAAGTAACAGAGTAAAAAACAAACTTTACCCCGCGGGGCTTATTCTTGACCCGTGATAAGGGGAGCGGTATGCTGGAGGCGTTAGGCTGGCAGTTAGGCGGTCATGATCCTACGAATGAGACGTTAGAGGAACACGAGGTTCTATACAAGATATAATGGAACGCATAGAAATTGAAAAAACAACAACCATAAACTGGTGAAGAGACCGGGGCATAATTAAGATGAACCGTATCATAAGAAAGAAGGAATTCTGCGTGGGACATATCGACAATTATTATCCGGCCAGCGGCCGCGTTATACTACATGTGGATATGAATGCTTTTTACTGTTCGGTACACGAAGCGGAGGAGCCGGAGCTTTACCGGGGAAAGCCTACGGCTGTCGCAGGCAGCATCGAGCTGCGAAAAGGCGTCATTGTTACTTGCTCCTATGCTGCACGATCCCTCGGGATACGCACAGGAATGAACGTGAGACAGGCGCTGCGGATCTACCCCGACCTGATGATCATCCAGCCGGATTTTCATCTGTACCGCAAGTATTCCAATGCATTTATGAATATAGCTTATGCTTATACGCCGCTGCTGGAGGCGACTTCGATTGACGAATGCTACCTGGATATCACGGGATCGAAGCAGTTCGGCACCCCCTTGGATATCGCCCGGGAGATTCAGGAGCGTATTCGCGAGGAGCTGTCGCTGCCTTGCTCCGTCGGCATTGCGCCCAATAAGTTGCTGGCCAAGATGGCTTCGGACATGAAGAAGCCCAACGGGCTGTCCGTGCTGCGGATACGGGATGTCCCGCAGGTGCTCTGGAACAGACCTTGTGCAGAGCTGTTCGGCATCGGGAGCAAGACAGCCGATAAGCTGCGCAAGCTGAATATCCAGACGATCGGCCAGCTGGCCGCCGCCGATGAAGGCCTGCTGACCTCGACTTTTGGCGTGATGGGGTCATGGATGAAACGGGCAGCCAGCGGCATCGACCATGCTCCTGTCGTTGCGGAGCGGGAACAGAGCAAATCGATCGGACACACGACCACGCTTCCGCAAGATATTACATCGGCGGAGGAGGCGAGAAGGGTGCTTCTGAATTTGAGCGATCAGGTAGCGCGCCGGCTCCGCAGAAAGGGTCTAATGACCGGCGGCATACAGATCACGCTGCGTACACCGGATATGAAGACCATCACCAGGTCGAGGCATCTTGCCATTCCAACGGAAAACACCGAGGATATCTACCGGGAAGCGTGCGAGCTGTATCACCGGCACTGGAAGCAGGACAGGCCGCTCCGTCTGCTTGGCGTTACGCTCCAGCAGCTCGCCCCTAAGGAGGAGTCGGCCATTCAACTGGATTTGTTCGATTACGAGAAACAGCCGAAGAAAGAATCGCTGACCCGGGTCATGGACGAACTGCGCAATAAATTCGGGGAGAGTGCGGTGCTGACCGCCGGCATGCTTGGCGATGATCCGTCAACATTAATCCGAAATCATAAGCGGAGAGGAACATCTTTACAGATGGATTTTGTAAGGGATCTGGGGAACGATAATAAAAATGCCGATCAGCCGACCTCGCAGGATCCGGACCGGGATTAATCGTTTTATTTACTGGTTGAAGATACTCCATATCCTTTGAGCACACCGGAATATTGTCGGATAATGTGAGGAAATTTATTTGTATTCCTAAAAAAATTGTATTAATATATGTAGATGGTGGCGGGAGACCGTCAGCTTATACTATGTTTATAGAGATGTTTATAGATATACAGGAGGAAGAGAGACTATGGCGAAGTTTACTTGGGTAGATAAAGATACCTGCATCGCTTGCGGAGCATGCGGCGCAACGGCACCCGACATTTACGATTACGACGACGAAGGCCTGGCAGAAGTCATTTTTGACGGAGACAACAACCGCGGGGTAACCGAAATTCCGGAAGATATGCATGACGATATGCTGGATGCCTGCGACGGCTGCCCGACAGATTCAATTCGGATTGCAGACGAGCCGTTTAACGCAGAATAAACAATACCGCTCGAGCCTGATATTCCATCTTGAACTTATACCGACGCCCTCTGCCCGACAAAGGCAGGGGCGTTTTTTCGTATCCACGATTTATACATAATTGGAGCGTATATTCCGATATACAGGATAATAGAGGTAAAAATGTCATAAAAGGAGGCTCCCGAATGAACAATTCGCTGTACCTCAAAAGGTATGTGGAGACGCATCCTGATAATAAAATGGCCTGGTATCTGCTCGGCAAGGAATATGAGCAGGCCGGCGAACAGGGCAAGGCGAATTACTGCTATAACAAGGCGGAGGGGGTCTATGAAGCCTTCGAGCTTAGCCAGGTTCCGTCCGATATATGGAAAAACTACGAACAGCGCTTATTGGAGATGGAGAAGGACAAGGACCGCAGGCGAAAAAGAACCCGGCGTTTGCTTGCTGCGCTGGTGTTGTTGCTGCTCGTATTTCTTCCTCCGGCCCAGGCACCGGGCTCCGTTCCCGGGGATTATGCATCCGATGTGTTCCCGCCGAATGAACCGGCAATCGCCTCGGTCGCTAACAACGAGAAGCGGGATTCGCGGAAAGAACCGCTGTACATCGCCGTTGCTTCCGGCCAGGGGAAGGATTCTGCCGGCGCACTGTCCTCATTGCTCCGGCAACCTCAGGAATTGCCGAATTGGTCGGTTGCACTGGGGATGAAGCCTTCGGGCAAGTGGCAGTTATGGAGCAAGGACATGGAGCGTTTATACGGATTGCATCGGGATGCGAAGGGCGCCATTGCGATCCAGCCATATGAAGGAGCGGCATTGGAGTGCGAATGCGAGCCTGCGGATAGTTCGCAGCTTAAGCGAAGCGCGGGGCAATGGGCGGATCTGCAAGTCGAAACGGCCGTGCTGCAGGAAGCGGCCAATCAATATAAGGCTCGGCATGGACGCCTGCCTAAAAGCTTGAATGAATTGACGCAGCCGTATCCGAACAATTGGCTGTCCGGCCGATCGAAAGCGATGGAGGAGATGTTCGGAGCCTTAATGAAGCATAAGTCCCAAGGAGCAGGCGGCCATGAGGACCAAACGGGGCTGCAGCCGTCGGGGAACGATCCGGAAGAGACGGGATACTGGGGGACATCGCCGAACGGGGATCCTTTTTTTGAGCAGCCGCTTCAGGTCATCATCGATCGGAAACATCATCGGCTTGCCGTTGTCAGCGGCACCGTCATGCTGCGCAATTATGCGGTCGGGCTCGGAGGAGCGAAAACGCCGCTGGGTGATTTTCATATCAATGACAAGGTTGTGAATCCGAACGGGACCACGAAGGGCCCCTATGGAACGCGAGGAATGCAGCTGTCCGATACGTTGTACGCCATACACGGTACGCTAGACGTGGACAGTATCGAAACGAATGAATCCGAGGGCTGTATCCGTATGCTTAAGGAGGATGTCGAAGAGCTGTTTGATCTGGTTCCGATGGGAACCGTCGTGAAAATTCGGGAAGGGGTTCTGCCCGAGGGCCTGTGGACGCCGAAAGATCGTTTCAAGCTTAAGCATGCCCCGGGGCAGACCAACCCGGGCAAGGTGTATCATTGGCTGGATTAAGGCTGGGCGATCACAATCAGAACAATAATCAGGATAATAAGAAGAGCGATGCCGGAGCTAATCCATAGTATGGCCTTCTTATTGACCTCTTCTTTTTTCTGCTGCAAGGTCGGAGGTTTACGCTTGGCTGACATGTGCTTCCCCTCTTTCTCTCATGATCGTGAAAATGATTTGTACAATCTTCCTTTATTGTAAGGCGTTTGTCCCGAAATTGCCATATCGCTTTCTCGCCAGGATGATCGCCCGGTTTATGCTGAAGAACTTTCTTTTTGAGGCAGAAACGGATAAACTGAAGGATAGAGAAATAACTGGATGAGAGGAAGAGTGGATGTGCTGTACCGCAACATAGGCAAACCTATATTTTTCAAACTCGATCCCGAGAAAGCTCACCACCTTGTGGTTGGCGGCCTTGGACGTGCCTCCGGCGTGGTTGGCGCAGACGCTGTCATGCGAGGGATGTACGGTGTCAGCGAAACACCGGATTTGGCAGTAGACCTGTTCGGGCTTCATTTCCCGACACCGGTCGGACTTGCCGCCGGATTGGATAAAAACGCTCAGGCCGTCAAAGGATTCTCCTCCATCGGCTTCGGATTTATGGAAGTAGGCACGGTGACCCCGAAGGGGCAACCGGGCAATGAACAGCCGCGATTGTTCCGGCTTCCTCCTGACGAGGCACTCATCAATCGGATGGGCTTCAATAACGAAGGGGCCGAGGCGATGGCAAAAAGGCTGTCCGCACTCAAGGAACGCCGCATCCCGGTTGCCGTCAACATCGGGAAGAACAAGGCGACTCCGAACGAGAAAGCCAACGGTGATTACGAAGCTTGCATTCAAGCTTTATTTCCGTATGGCGACTTTTTTGTTGTCAACATCAGCTCCCCGAATACGCCGGACTTGCGCAGCCTTCAGCATGGGAGCGAACTGTCATCCTTGCTGGAAGCCGTGAAGAATGAAATGTCCCGCCAAGCCAAGATTCATGGAGGCGAGAAGGCCGTTCTGGTGAAGATTGCCCCGGATGTGAGCGATGAGGAACTGGAATTCATGGTGGATACGATCAGCGCAAGCGGCGTTTCCGGCATTATCGCCACGAATACGACGCTTTCGCGGGATGGATTGACGCACAGCAACGCCAAAGAAACCGGCGGCCTAAGCGGTAAACCGCTGCATAACCGTTCGACGGAGATTGTATCCCGCATATACAAGCAGACCGGCGGTGCCCTTCCGATTATCGGGTCTGGCGGGATTTTCACGGCAAGTGATGCTTATGACAAAATACGCGCAGGCGCAAGCCTGGTGGAAATTTATACAGCACTTATCTATGAAGGGCCTGAGGTGAACCGCAAGCTTCATTCCGGTCTCCGGGAGCTGCTTGCACGGGATGGCTTCAGCCATATTTCCGAAGCCGTCGGCGCTAATCATCGGTAAAGGGGTAAAGACAGGAGGCAAGGCGATGGACGTTAGAGACTGGGGAACATTTTTGCTTCCGTATGAGCAGACCGTTGAGGAATTGAAGGTTAAATTCAAGACGATGCGTTCCGAACTGAAAAAAAGGGAGGAATACGCACCGATCGAATTCGTAACGGGTCGCGTCAAACGGATCTCGAGCATACTGGACAAGGCGAAACGCCTCGATGTGCCGATGGACGAGTTGGAAACCGGGATTGAGGATATCGCAGGCATTCGGATTATGTGTCAGTTCGTGGAGGATATCCGGCGGGTAGCCGAATACATCCGGGCACGGAAAGACCTGACCGTATTATATGAGAAAGATTACATTACGAATTTCAAAGAGAGCGGCTATCGGAGCTTTCATATGATTATCGAGTATCCGGTGCAAACGGCACTTGGGCAAAAGAAAGTGCTTGCCGAAATTCAGATCCGCACGCTGGCCATGAATTTCTGGGCTACGATTGAGCACTCGCTTAGCTACAAGTACCGGGAAAGTCTGCCGGATGACATTCGGGCGCGGCTGAAGAAAGCCGGAGAAGCGGCGAATACGCTGGATACGGAAATGTCGAGCATCCGGGAGGATATATTGGAGGCGCAGCGGCAGTTCGAGGATGATTCCAATATTACGACACAGGTGCTGAACGCGATTCACAAGCTGTATTTCTTTCATCTGGTCAATGAGGCGATTGCTTTTCAGAGCCGGTTTAACGCGCTATTTCAGAATCATGACATGGATGCGATGAAGGTGCTTCTGGACGAGGTGAAGGAGATGCTGGCCGAAGCCAAGAAGAAAGTAAACGAGCATGAGTTATGAACCGCTGTATGTCGCTTACCTCGTTTACTTTAACCGGGATCAAGACTACTTCGAATGCCATGAGGTGTTAGAGGAACTGTGGCTCGCGCGGGATCGCGATCCAAGGTATAAGGGGCTTCTGCAAGTAGCCGTCGGGCTTTTCCATTTCCGGAACAATAACGTTAGAGGAGCATATAAAATGTTCATAAGCGCTGTATCGCGCCTCGAGCGTTATCCTGGCGATGAACTGGGAATCTCGATGGGGAAGCTGGTGAGCGAAGTTCGGGAATACGCCGAGCAGTTATCTTCGTACGATGTTCGTCCGTTTCCCTATAGGGATTTGACGATCGAAATTGGGGATACTGAGCTTAAGCAGGCAGTTCAGTTGGCATCGGAGCGCATCCAGCCGAACATTCCGCAGCGGCGAAAGCCGGAGCGGGCACATTCCAAGTAGTTGTGGGAACAAGTGAAAAAAGAGCTGCCTGTAGAGTAATCTACGTTTGGGCAGCTCTTTTTGTTAAGATTATAGAATGATTAAGCTTTGAGCGAAGCGTAAGTAATTCTACATTCGGCCTATTGCAGGATCATTCAGGATCAGGATTCGGTACCTTTATATTTGTTATCGATGAATTCCTTGATTTCCTCGACGGATTTTCCTTCGTCATGAAGCCGTTTGGCATCCTGCAGCTCGGTTAGGCAGATGCCGCACTGCGCGCCATGGTCCGTCCATTTGACTTCGCCGTCCTTATTCTCGGCGATGAAGCAGCGATGGAGGGAATCATGATACCCGGTCTCCTCGTCCATGCAGCCGCAATAACATTTGATTTCCTTGATAATGTCCTCAAGCTCTCCGACCGTAGCATAGGTCGCTTGCGTATTGTCGGTATAATTGGACAGAAACTCCGGCATCACCGTCAGGCTGGCCGTTGTCTCGTATCGTTCGGAATCGGCGCCGTGCTGGTGCCCAGCAGCGGATTCTTTACCGCCGCATGCGGTCAGCAGCATGCCCGAAATGACAAAGGTAAAGAGGATAGCGCGAGTGCGGTTCATTTCGTCACGCTCCCCTTATATTTATCCAGGAATTGCTTGAAGTCATCGATGGAGTAGCCTTCACTGGAACCTTCCGGTTTCAATCCGCCGACCATGCGTTCTTTCTCTGCGCCGTTCTCGAAGTAGACCAGCGTCGGGGTGAACTCAATGTTGTATTCTCTCCAGCCTTCCTGGTATTCGCGAAGGTTGTACTGGTGCATCGTAATACCGGCATCATCCGCCAAAGGCATCAGTTCCGGGGTCGTCGCACGACAGTGCGGACAGTCGGATGCAAAGAAGTACACAAAGAAATTCTCTTTGTTGTCGACCTTGCTCTTCAGCTGATCCGGCAAAATGATTTGCTGGTAGTTCGGATCATTAAGGAGCTCCTGCGTAGCCGGGTTCAGGCTGGAGACCTTCTTACCGCCGTACAATTCGCTTGCTTCTCCTTGACCGTTCAAGAAAACGAGTGCAGCAATCAATAAGACGAAGACTCCGCCGAAGGCGTATAATGCGGTGTATTTATTCTTTTTTTTGCGGTTCATGGATCCACCCCCTAATGATTAATAATAAATAAGGACTTGTCCTTTTTAATGTAGTTTATTATACAATATTAAAAGTCGGAGCGGAACATGCGAATGTCTGCTTCAGCACAGTGAAAATATACTTCAAACGATACGATACAGAACAGGTAGGTACCTTGTATGGCATTACGACTGCCCTCGCCGTTTCTGGCAAAGATGAAATCGCTGCTTGGCGAAAACTATGACAATTTTATGAAGTCTTACGAACAAGCTCCGAATGCCGGCATTCGGGTGAATACGCTGAAGATCAGCAGAGAGGAATTCATGAAGCTGTCCCCCTTTTACCTTGCGCCCATCCCCTGGTGCTCCACCGGTTACTATACTCAGGCCGGGGAGCGTCCGGGACGGCATCCTTACTATCATGCGGGGTTATATTACATCCAGGAGCCTAGCGCGATGGCTCCGGTCGAACTGCTTGGCGTAACGCCGGGGGATTTAGTGCTGGACCTGTGCGCGGCTCCCGGCGGCAAATCTACGCAGATTGCGGCGAAGCTGAATGGGCAGGGGGTGCTCGTCAGCAATGATCTGCATCCGGATCGCACCAAAGCACTGGCCAAGAATCTGGAGATGTACGGCGTTCGGAATGCGGTGGTGCTGAATGAGGACCCGGATCGGATTGCCGGGGCTTTTCCCGAATTTTTCACGAAAATATTGATTGATGCTCCTTGTTCCGGCGAAGGGATGTTTCGCAAAGACGAGTCCATGCTGAAGTACTGGGACGAATCCTCTCCGCTCAAGTTTGCGGATATGCAGCGGGACATACTGAAATCGGCGGCAGCCATGCTCCGCTCGGGAGGCCGGCTGGTGTATTCCACCTGTACCTTCTCGCCGGAGGAGAATGAAGGGATGATTGCCGAGTTTCTGAGCGAACATCCGGATTTTCGCGTAGTCCCGGCGGAGCATTCGGAAATCTTTTCCCCGGGAGAAACGGACTGGATGGCGGGCCAAGGGAACGTGAAGGACGATGTGCTTAAGCAGCTTGCCGGTACTGCTCGATTATGGCCGCATAAGGTCAGAGGCGAAGGGCATTTCATGGCCGTGCTTCAGCGGGACGGTGAGCTGGATAAACGTGAAGTTGAACGGGAACAAGCTCCATTATTCAATTCGGGCATCTTGGCCAACGAGTCGCTTGCTATTTCCTCCCGAGCGGAGCATCCCCGTGAGCGTAAAGGAAAAGCGGCTTTTCGGGAGGAGCGCCCGGGTAAACCGGGGAAATACGGTAAAGGTGCAACGCGTCAACAAGGATCCCGCCGGAGCGTAACAGATTCTCAATCGGGTTCGGTTTCGATCAATCGGTTCCAAGCCTTTATTCGCGAGCAGCTGGATTTGAAGCTGACCGGATATCCTGTAACCTACGGGAACCATGTGTATGTATCACCTCTGCCGGAAGAGCGTCTGAAGCAGCTCAAAGTGATTCGACCCGGGTGGTACATGGGACAGTTGAAGAATGAACGGTTTGTACCTGGACATCCCTTGGCTACAGCGCTGCAAGCGGATGAGGCTGTTCGATATGTCAGCCTGTCCTCCGAGGACGGAGAAGCGGTCCGGTATTTGAAAGGGGAAACCTTGTCGATTCCGGAAGAGCGCGTGATTCGTCGATCGGGTGCTGAAGCGAAGGGTTATGTGTTAGTGTGTATAGATGGATACTCAGCCGGTTGGGGCAAATGGCAGACAGGAATATTGAAGAATGAGTATCCGGCAGGGTGGAGGTGGACATCGATATGAGTAAAGGAAGAACAACACAAAGATTGGACAAGGTGCTATCCAATCTTGGATTCGGCTCACGGGCCGAATTGAAGAAAAAGGCCAAACAAGGGAGCATCGTGGTCAACGGAACGGTGGTGAAGGACGCCGGTAAACATGTTGATCCTTATACGGATATCATCGAGTTTGAGGGAGAGAGCGTGCAATACCGGGAATTCATATATCTCATGCTGCATAAACCGCCGGGCGTCATTTCGGCGACAGAGGATCTTCGTGACCGAACGGTGCTGGATCTCCTGGATGAGGAATATCTGATCTTCGAGCCGTTTCCGGTGGGTCGATTGGATAAGGATACGGAGGGATTGCTGCTGCTTACGAACGACGGTAAATTGGCCCACGAGCTCTTGTCGCCGCGGAAGCATATCCCGAAAACCTATGAAGCGATGGTAGAGGGCAGGGTGGGCGATGAGGATGTGCAATTGTTTGCTGAGGGAGTTACCTTAGATGACGGGTACGTGACCTTACCCGGAGAGCTGGTGATCCATTCCCATGAGGAACGAGGCGAAGGAGTCCAGCTGTCCCGCATCTCGCTGACGATCCATGAAGGGAAATTCCATCAGGTCAAGCGGATGTTTGAGGCAGTTGGCAAAAAAGTCGTTTATCTCAAAAGAGTCAGCATGGGCGAACTTCGTTTGGATGAAAATCTCGAGATCGGAGCGTACCGGGAGCTGACCGAGCATGAACTGTCTTTGATCGGAAGGGCATGATTACGATAGAGAAATAGAGACTAAAGGATGGATGGAGAATGGCATATAAATTGGTAGCACTGGATGTGGATGGGACGCTGCTGAATGATAATCATGAAATCACGGAGAAAACGAGGAACACCGTGATGGAAGCCGCAAAACAAGGCGTGGAAATTGTACTGTGCACAGGCAGAGGACCGCTGAATTCGATTCCTTTTATGAAAAGCATGGGTTTAGGCGGTTATGTCATCAGTCATAATGGTGCGGCAACGGTAGAAGTGGAGACCCATAACATCGTGCATCAGTTCGGCATGGACCCGCTTCAGCTTGAGCCTTTCATGACATACTGCCGTGAGCACGGGGTGCATTTTGATGTGAACACCGCCTTTGAGATGTATGTGGACCAGGTGGAGGAGCTTGCCGGTCCGGTTCGTTCGATGTACGAGAACTATTTGATGCTGCCAAGCAACCTGCCGTCATGGGAGGAGCTGTCAGACCCGGTCGTCAAATTTACGGTCTTTGGCGAATCCGCCGATATCGACCGTGTCTATGCGGATTGGAGTCAGTGGACTCTTCCCTTCAACATGCTGCGAAGCGGAGAATACTTCATCGATCTCATGCATAGCCAAGCATCCAAGGGGAGTGCGCTTCAGCAGCTGGCTGCAAGAAGAGGTTATGAGCCGCATGAGGTGCTTGCCATCGGCAATTATTTCAACGATATTACGATGCTGACCTACGCCGGAATGGGGATTGCGATGGATAACTCTCCGGTCGAGGTCAAGGCTGCAGCCAATGCGGTGACAACCTCGAATAACGAGGACGGCGTTCACGAGGCATTGGTGAAATACTGCTTGTCGTAAATCGTTTTTTTACAATAGAACCCGCCACAGGACACTTGGTAAAAGTGCCTGATGACGGGTTTTTTGCGTGGATTGGAGCCTGTTAACAGGTTTCGCGCCGAGCATGGGGTTAAGCATTTCCTTCCATATTTGGATTGACACGATGCAAATGGCATGCTATTTTTATCAATGAAAATGATAATCATTATCAATTAATTAAGACTGGTCAACATGCCTGCATAGCCTGCAACTCGTTCTATCGTAAAAAGGAGGCAATTCATGAGTGTGGAAGAAGAGCTGAAAATAGATAGCCTATCGGATTCGGATCGTAACGGAAGAACCAGCCTGGTTGAGATTAAGGAGTATATAGATTGCCATTATAAAGAGACGATAACCATTGGCCAATTAGCCAGAATGGCTAATATTTGTCCCAAGTATTTTGTGGATTTATTCAAAAAGACATTCGGCCAAACCACAATCGATTACCTGACCCATGTTCGTATGAATCATGCCAAGCGTTATTTGGCCGAATCCGACGAACGGCTTCGTGACATCGCACAGCGAGTCGGTTACAAAGATGAGTTCTATTTCAGCCGTATTTTTAAAAAGAAGGTGGGCATGTCGCCGTCCGAATATGCCCGAAATTCGAGGCAGCTAATCGCGGCCTGTTCCTCCTCTATCATCGGGCAGTTGGTAGCACTGAATGTTATTCCTGCGGCTGCGCCTCTTGATGCGAAGTGGACCCCGTATTATTACAATGCGTATCATTCGGAGATCAAGTCCCGCTTGAAGCTGACGTCTCCTTATCCGGACAGCCGCTTCGAGGAGAATATCGAGCAGCTGTTCCGTGCAAAGCCTGACGTTATTATTGGCATGGACCATATCGGTCCGGAGGAAATCACCAAGCTGGGGCATATTGCCCCTACCTTGATTGTTCCGTCTCAGGCAGGGTGGAGGAAGCAGCTGGAGCGTATCGCAACGTTTCTGAATAAAGAAGAACAGGCACAATCCTGGATAGAACAGTATGAACGAAGGGTGCAGTTCGCACGCTCCCGAATGCGGCAAGTCGTGGGAGGCGAGCGTGTTGTAGCGCTGCGAATATATGGACAAAGCCTGTATGCATATGGTAACCGGGGACTCGAGGAGGTGCTGTATCAGGATCTCCAGCTCAAGGAAGCCGGCGGTCTGGATACCACGCGTAATCAACAGATCACGCTGGAAGATTTGCAACAGCTTAATCCGGACCGCATCCTGATCGCGGTATGCCCTGAAGCCACATCACGCCGCTATTGGCTTGCACTTCAGCATTCTGCGAAATGGCAGACACTCCGAGCTGTCACGCGAGGCAGCGTCTACATGATCTCGTCCGATCCGTGGTTCGAATACTCCGCGCTTGCCGTGACGAGAATGCTGGATGAGGCATTGCTGTTGTTTACAGGAGATAGTCCATACGGAGTTCTGGATAAAAGCCATGGTGAATCGTTTGCCACGTAATATATACTCGACTTAATTGAGAATCATTATCACAGGAGGAGATGCATTGTGGCAGAACGTTTTAACCGCGGAAAAAGAAGTTGGAGGATCAAAATATCAGCACTTGCGTGCTGTGTCATCGTCATAGGCTTGTTGTCAGGCTGTGGAAAGATGGTGGATTCCGAAGCGGCCGGCGGCGATCAGCCGGCAGCGAAGACCGCGGCGGTGGAGACGTCCGGTAAGGCAGGGAGCAGTCAAGCGTCGACGGAGGATCCAGGGACGAACCGGGAGGAGACGCCCGCGATGAAGGAGCGAACGGTAACGGATGAGCTTGGGCATGAAGTGAAGATACCGGCTGAGGTGAAAAACGTGTTCGCACCGAACATGGAGGATTCTTTGCTGAAGCTCGGCGTGAAGCCTGTTGCACAATGGGCGAACGGCAAGATGGGACACACCTATTTGCAGCAGGAACTGGATGGCGTCCCCCTGATTGATTTTTCGGGAGGCTTACCTTCACCGGAAGCTCTGATGTCCTACGAGCCGGATCTTATCGTGCTCCATACCGAAACCTATGCCGCGGACGGTACATACGAGAAATACGCCAAAATCGCCCCAACGTACGTGTTCAAAAATGCTTCCGGGAATGTCGAGAAATCGCTGACCACCTTGGGGGATCTGCTTGGGAAAGCGCCCGAGGCGGAGACCGCCCTAAAGGATTACCAGCAAAAAGCAAGTGAAGCGAAGGCTAAGCTAAGTTCCGTGGTGGGGGACAAGAACGTTGCCATCATTCGTTTTGCACCT
This sequence comes from Paenibacillus sp. MDMC362, assembly GCF_003269305.1. Classification (NCBI taxonomy): domain Bacteria; kingdom Bacillati; phylum Bacillota; class Bacilli; order Caryophanales; family Paenibacillaceae; genus Paenibacillus; species Paenibacillus sp. MDMC362. Next base: position 26,255 of record NZ_QLYT01000045.1, on the reverse strand, counting down.
AGAGGCGTCAGTTTAATGGGCGGAAACTATCTCTGCGGTTTTGTGATTCATCAGGACCTGGGACTGGGCAAATCCAAGCTGGTCGAGAACGAGAATGCAGCTAACATCTCGCTGGAGATACTGCCGCAGCTGGATGCGGACTATATTTTTGTCATCAACGCCTATGATCAGGGAACCGAGCGTTTAAAAGAAATGACGGAAAGTCCGATTTGGAAGGGGATGCCGGCCGTCAAGAACGGGCAGGTCTATGAAGCGAATAACGAATACTGGCTGGGAAGCGGCCTGATCGCCTACGAGAAAATCGTGGATGATGTCGTTCGCTCCATTACGGGTCCATAATAGGAGGCACGACATGAGCAATCATACGCCTTCCGTTGATATGATGCGGCGCAGCGTGGAGCTGCCCCATGCGGAGCATTGGGTGATGCACTCGAGGACAGGGAAGCGCCGCTATCGAATCATTGCCGCACAGCCGACGGGGCAGGCTCCGCCGTCAGGATATCCGGTCATCTATCTGTTAGACGGCAACAGCGTATTTCACACGATGGTCGAAACGCTGCGCCTGCAGTGCCACAGACCGGACAAAACAGGGATACTGCCGGCGGTCGTAGTCGGCATCGGTTACGAGACGGAGGGGCAGTATGCTCCGGACCGGTTCTATGATTACACGCCCTACCCTAACACGAACTTCAAGAACAAGTTGGATAGCGCCTCCGTCCCGGAACAGGGCGGAGCGGCTGAATTCCTGCAATTCATCGAGGAGGAACTGAAACCGCAGATCGAGAGCGACTTTAACATCGATTGCCGTCGTCAGACGATATTCGGCCATTCCCTTGGCGGGCTGTTCACGCTCTATGCCATGTTCTGCAAACCGCAGGCATTCTCGTGTTATATCGCGGGCAGCCCTTCTATTCATTGGAATCAGGAATATTTACAAGAGCTGGAGCAGCGCTTTGTCGAACGCATCAAGGAAGAGCCTTGCCATGTTCGACTGCTGCTTGGCGCAGGTGAGCACGAGAGGTCCCATGTCACCGGCAATTGTATCAGCGCATCCGAGCTCGCCCAGCGTCTGGCTGCTGTGTCTGCGTATGGCATCCGAGCCGAATTCAAACAGTTTGAGGATGAGGGGCATCTTTCCGTGCTGCCTGTCCTCATTAGCCGAGGGTTACGGTATGCACTTTGTCCTCAAGATGAAGGAGGTGATCGCCTTGGAGATTACAGGTATTAGCGGGAAAGTAGCCCTCGTGACCGGTGCCGCCCAAGGGATAGGCGAAGCGGTGGCACGAGCCCTCGCCCGGCAAGGAGCTGTCGTTGCGGCATGCGATCAGAAGGAAGCCGAGTTGATCCGCCTTACGGCCGATCTATGCAGCTCAGGCACACAGGCTGCGGCTTACGGTGCGAATGTCAGCTGCAGTGCCGAGGTTGAAGAGATGATCGGGCGGATTGAGGAGGAGCTCGGTCCGATCGAGATTCTCGTTAACGTTGCCGGTGTGCTGCGAATCGGTGGAGTCGAGTCGCTTCGCGACGAGGATTGGCAGGAACATTTCAACGTTAACACCAACGGCGTATTCTATACGTCACGCTCCGTCGTAAGGCGGATGGCGAGCCGTAATTCCGGAGCTATCGTGACCGTGAGCTCGAATGCCTCCAAAGTTCCGCGGGCCCAGATGTCGGCTTATGCGGCATCCAAGGCAGCGTCTACGATGTTCACGAAGTGTTTGGGGCTGGAATATGCCCGTCATCACATCCGCTGCAATGTGGTTTCCCCGGGTTCTACGGACACCGGGATGCAGCGCTTGCTATGGAAGGATGATCAGGGCGCAGAGTCCATCATCGCAGGGTCGCTGGATGATTACCGTGTCGGCATACCGCTGGGTCGAATCGCGCTTCCTTCCGATATTGCGGATGCCGTCGTATTTCTCGTATCCGATCGTGCCCGGCACATGACCATGCAGGATGTATGCGTGGATGGCGGTGCGACGTTGGGCTGCTGAGGCTTCGCGCGTTTTATTCTTTTTACTAATTCGATAAATGGTAGGCTCATAAGCAGAGAGGAGACTGAAATGTTGCACTATGAAACTCCAACCGCAGCCGAGGCTGCGCAACTTATGGAACAATACCGGGTCGGTTCGTCCTTCTTCTTCTCATCCCCGCGCAAGACGTTGTTAACGCATGGAGAGTATTCGAGACTTTCGGTTCCTTCAGGGAACGACCATAGATCATTGTCGGAACGCGTTACGGAACTGCTGGATCGCGCCAAGCAATCGGGACGGCCGAACGCCGTTGTTGTAGGCGCCATCCCTTTTGACATATTGAAACCGGCGAGCCTGTTTATTCCGCTCTCGGTTCAGTGGCATGATTCCCTTCTATTCTCTACAGGACAAGCCCCGGAAAGGCCTCGCATTTCCAGCTATCACGTACTGTCCGTTCCCGAACCGGCGGCGTTCCAGGAAGGCGTGAACCGGCTGCTGGAGCTCATTTCTCAAAAGAAACTCCATAAAGCGGTGCTTTCCCGAACCCTGGATATCACGCTTCCTCATGCCTTGTCCATTCCTCATATATTGAATCACTTAGCTTACCATCACTCCCATGGATATACATTTGCCGTTCCATTGGCACCCGAATTGTCCCACACTTCAAGTCCGGACGCCGTTGCATCCACAAGGACGCTGTTTGGCGCTAGCCCCGAGCTGCTAATTATGAAGAAGGGGCAGCGAATCAAAGGAAATCCGTTGGCAGGCTCTGCGGCGCGAAGCGCCGATCCCGTTGAAGACCAGCGGCGGGCTGCAGCGCTGCTGTCATCCGCCAAAGACCGAAATGAGCATGCCATCGTGATTGATGCAGTGGCGTTGGCTTTGCAGCCATATTGCAGCAAGCTGGAGGTTCCTGCCGAACCTTCCCTCATTCAGACGAATGCCATGTGGCATCTGTCTACCGAAATCAACGGCATTCTGAAGGATGATTCGGTAACGTCGTTGGATCTTGCCCTGGCGATGCATCCGACACCGGCGATCTGCGGCACGCCGACCGATGCGGCCAGGGATGCCATACAAGCGATCGAGCCGTTTGATCGCGGCTTCTATTCGGGGGCCGTCGGTTGGTCGGATGCTAACGGAGACGGCGAGTGGGCCGTAACGATTCGCTGCGCGGAAACAGAAGGAACCTTATTGCGGGTGTTTGCGGGAGCCGGAATCGTACCAGGCTCCAATGCGGAAGCCGAACTGGCCGAGACGTCGGCCAAATTCCGTACGATTCTGGCAGCCATGGGCTTGAACGAACAACAGACAACGATTTTAGGGGAGGAATAAGGAATGTTGGCAGGTTGTAAGGCTTGGCCGGAGGAGTTTGCAACCCGTTATCGGGAGGAAGGATGCTGGCAGGGCGAAACGTTTGGAGCGCTTCTGCGGAAGCGTGCGGCGGAACATGGGAATCGGGTTGCGATCGTGAGCGGCGATCAGCATACAAGCTATGCCGAGCTGGACAACCGGGTGGACCGCTTGGCAGCGGGATTTCTTAAGCTCGGAATCAAGGCGCGGGAACGGGTTATCGTTCAGCTTCCGAATATCGCGCCATTTTTCGATACGATATTTGCGCTGTTCCGCATCGGGGCCATTCCCGTCTTCGCCCTGCCTGTTCACCGCCGGAGCGAAATCGTATATCTATGCGGCTTCAGCGAGGCGGCCGCTTATATTATTCCGGATCAGGATTCGGGATATGATTATCGGAACTTAGCAGCTCAAGTCCAGGCATCGGTTCCTTCGCTGCGCCATGTCATCGTTGCGGGCGGCCCGGCCTCGGGGGCATTTCTGTCCCTGGATGACCTGTATCTCGATGATTCCGGCAGTCTTTTCCGAAGTTTGGACGAGGAAGGCCCCGATCCCGGCGATGTCGCGTTCCTGCAGCTGTCCGGCGGGACGACCGGACTGCCGAAGCTCATTCCGCGCACGCATGACGACTATATTTACAGCTTGCGTTTGAGCGCCGAAATCTGCTCGCTGGATATGGATAGCGTTTATTTGGCGGTATTGCCCGCTGCCCATAACTTTCCGCTTAGCTCGCCGGGCGTGCTGGGGACGCTGTATGCGGGAGGGAAAGTCGTCCTTGCCCGGTCCGCGAGTCCGGAGGTGGCGTTTCCGCTGATCGCCTCCGAGGGCGTAACCATGACGGCGGTCGTTCCGCCCTTGGCCTTAATCTGGCTCGAGGCTGCACAATCACGCTCGGATGACCTGTCAAATCTGCAGGTGCTGCAGGTAGGCGGGGCCAAATTCAGCGCAGAGGCAGCCAAGCGGGTAAAAACGGTGCTGGGATGTTCGCTGCAGCAAGTTTACGGGATGGCGGAAGGCTTGGTCAACTATACCCGGCTGGATGATCCGGAAGATATAACGGTGCATACGCAAGGGCGTCCGATGTCTCCGTATGACGAAGTGCGGCTGGTCGATGAGGATGACGTGGAGGTGGCTCCCGGTGAAGTCGGTGAATTGCTGACGCGGGGACCCTATACGATTCGCGGCTACTATAAAGCGGACAAGCATAACGAAAAAGCTTTTACCACAGACGGTTTCTATCGAACGGGGGATCTGGCGAGCATGACGCCTTCAGGATATTTGGTGATCGAAGGCCGTTCGAAGGATCAGATAAACCGCGGGGGCGACAAGATTGCGGCCGAGGAGGTCGAGAATCATCTGCTTGCCCATCCGAGCGTGCACGATGCAGCCGTGGTCGCCATGCCGGACGAGTATCTGGGCGAGCGGACCTGTGCCTTCGTTATCGTCCATGATGCTGCGGTTAGCGGCAATGAGCTGAAGGCTTTTCTCAGAAATAGAGGGCTCGCTGCGTACAAAATCCCGGATCGGGTGGAGTTTATGGATTGCTTCCCGCACACGGGTGTGGGTAAGGTAAGCAAAAAGAGTCTGCGTGAACTAACGTTAAAGAATCATGACGCTCGGGCGAATATGTCCAATTAACCCAGAAATGAGGAGATATGATGGCACTTCCAAAAATTTTACCTTATCCCATGCCAGGGGAGGCGGATCTGCCCAAGAATAAGGTGCAATGGACGGCAGATCCGAACCGGGCCGTGCTGCTCATCCACGATATGCAGCAATATTTCATCGATGCGTTCACTCCAGATCAATCGCCTGTCGTGGAGCTGATTGCCCATATTCAGAAGCTTCGGTCCTGCTGCGCCGAGCTTGGCATTCCCGTTATCTATTCGGCACAGCCTGGCGGACAAGCACCGGAGCAGCGCGGTCTGCTGCAGGATTTCTGGGGACCCGGCATCAATGACGGTCCTTATCAGAAAAGGTTCGTGGATGCGGTGGCGCCGGACGAACGGGATCTGCTGTTAACCAAATGGAGATACAGCGCCTTCCAGAAAACCAATTTGCATGAGATGATGCGCGAGTTAGGCCGCGACCAACTGATGATCTGCGGGATATACGCTCATATTGGCTGTTTGCTGACCGCAACCGAAGCTTTTATGAAAGACATTCAGCCTTTCTTCATTGCAGATGCCCTTGCCGATTTCTCGGAAGAGAAGCATCGCCTGGCACTGACTTATGCTGCCGAACGCTGCGCTGTTGCGCTGACCACGGAACGTTTGGTTGCTACGTTAACTCAAGAGCAGCGTTCTGTCTCGGAGCATTCTAAAGCTCCGGGCGGAGAGGGGAATACGGGGAGTTCTGCGAAGGTCCAACCGCTGCTGACGCTGCAAACGCTGCGAGAGAACGTAGCGGATTTGTTGCAGGAGCAGCCGTCAAATATTGGTGAAGACGACCATCTGATTGAGTACTGGGGGCTGGATTCCATTCGGATCATGAGTTTGGCCGAGCGGTTACGGCGCGAGGGCATCGACATCAGCTTTGTGGAAATGGCAGAGCTGCCTACATTGGCGGGCTGGTGGGGATTGCTGTCAAATAGGCTAAGCTTGTCGCGGCCTAATTATGATTATGATACGGTGTAAGGAGGGATGGATATGCTTGAGCGGGAGAAGGAGCGCTGGTCTCTGTCCGGAGCGCAGCTGGGGATATGGTACGCACAGCAGCTTGACCCGGTCAACCCGATATTCAACACGGCGGAATGCATTGAAATACAAGGACCTGTAGATCCGATTCTGTTCGAGAGGGCTTTACGTCAGGTGGTCGGGGAGGCTGAAGCATTGCATGTTCGCTTCGGGGAAGATATGGACGGTCCTTGGCAGTCGATTGATCCATCTCCGGATTGGCAGCTTCATGTGGTGGATGTCAGCGGAAAGGAGGATCCGTTTCATGCAGCCCAAAGCTGGATGATGCATGACCTTGATCAAGCCGTGGATCTAAGCCAAGGGCCGTTGTTTACGGAGGCGCTGTTCAAGATTTCCGCCGATCGCTACTATTGGTATCAACGCATCCATCATATCGTAATCGATGGGTTCGGCGTATCGCTTCTGCTGCAAAAAGTCTCTCAAGTCTACACGGAATTGGCGGGCGGCGTATCTTCCGGCACAGGCTCGTTCGGCAGGTTTCGCACGATCATGGAAGAAGATACGTCATACCGCATGTCGCAGCAGCTCGACTCGGATCGCGAATTCTGGCTGCAGCGCTTTGCCGATGAGCCGGAGGTCGTCAGCTTAGGGGGGCAGGCACAGCGTTCAGCGCGAAGCTTCCTGCGCCGTTCGGTGCAGCTTCCTGCATCTTCGATCCATCGCATACGGGCGGCCGCGCAAGCATCAGGGACTAGCTGGCCGGACGTGATGGCGGCTGCAACGGCTCTATATATACATCGAATAACCGGCGCAGAGGATGTTGTGCTTGGATTGCCGGTGATGTGCCGCTTAGGTTCGGCCTCCATCCGTATTCCAGGGATGGTCATGAATGTGCTGCCGCTTCGGGTGCGCATTAGGCCGGATATGAGTCTAATCCACCTGCTGCAGCAGGTCACACGGGAGATTCGCGAGATCAAGCGGCATCAGCGCTACAGGCATCAGGATATCCGGCGCGATCTCAAGCTGCTTGCTGATAACCGCAGGTTATTTGGACCGCTCGTTAATGTGATGCCCTTTGCTTCGGAATTGGACTTTGGAGGCTGTGGCGGCATCGTCCGTAACCTGGCTTCCGGTCCGGTGGATGACCTGACCTTGAACGTATATGGAAGTTTGGATGGAAACGGGCTGAGAGTCGATATGGATGCCAATCCGTTGATGTATAACCAGGAGGAGTTAACTTCCCATTTACATCGCTATTTGTATTTGCTGGACAACCTGGCCGAAGCGGAGCCGGGCCATCCTGTTGGAAGCGTGGCTATCATCTTGCCGGAAGAACGCGACAAGGTGCTTATTCAGTGGAATGATACGGCACGGCCCTTACCGCAGTTAAGCATACCGGAATTATTCGAGGAGCAGGTGGCACGTACCCCGCAGGCGGAGGCGGTGGTATGCGAGGGATTAACCTTACGTTACGAAGAGCTGAACAAGCGAGCGAACCGCCTGGCCCACCTGCTTATTGCCTCCAATATAGGTCCTGAACGAATCGTTGCCCTTTCCCTGCCCCGTTCGGCGGACATGATCGTCGCAATCCTGGCCGTTCATAAGACTGGGGCGGCTTACTTGCCGTTAGATCCGGATTATCCGGACGAACGGATCGCCTATATGCTTGAAGATGCGAAGCCGGCCTGTTTGATAACGACACAGGATCTGGCTGGAAGCTTCGCAGCTGTCATGAAAGACAAGGATGTGGTTATGCTGGATGCTCCGGCTACCCTCCAGCGCTTGGAGCAGCAGGCGCTTCATAACCCTGTCGATGCTGATCGCATAAGTCCGCTGCTTCCGCTTCACCCGTCCTACGTTATCTATACCTCCGGATCAACGGGCCGGCCCAAGGGCGTCCTGCTTACGTTCGAAGGACTTGCCAATCTGCTGTCGGATATGCGTGAGCGATTGGAGATAGGGGAGCGGGATTGCTGGCTGTCGGTTACCACGATGTCATTCGACATCTCGGTCATGGAAGTGCTGCTGCCGTTGGTCTGCGGCTCGACGCTCGACATCGTGATGCGGGATACCATTCTCGACGCAGCGGCTCTCATAGGCCGAATTCGGGAAACGGGGGCGACCATCATGCAGGCGACCCCGACGTTGTGGCAGTCCATTGTCGCTTGCCGTCCAGGAAAGTTTGAGCGTCTCAAAGTCATAACCGGGGGTGAGGCGCTCCCGGTGGGACTTAAGCTTGCGCTTCAAGATCTGAACTGCGAAGTGAATAACCAATATGGACCGACGGAGACAACGATTTATTCGACAGCGGCCAAGCTCGATTATGAACGGGACAAGCCGTCCATTGGGGGGCCCGTCTGGAATACGAGGTTATATGTGCTTGATTCGTCACTGTCCCCGGTTCCGCCAGGCGTAACGGGCGAGCTGTACATTACAGGCTCGGGTCTTGGCCGGGGGTATCTGGGAAGCCCCGATTTGACAGCGGAACGGTTTGTAGCGGATCCCTTCGGTCCTCCCGGATCCCGGATGTATCGTACAGGCGATCTTGCCCGCTGGCTGGAGAACGGCTGGATTGATTATTTGGGGCGTGCCGATCATCAGATCAAGCTGCGCGGCTTCCGGATCGAGACGGGAGAGATTGAGTCCGTGCTTGTGGATCATCCGGAGGTGGAGCAGGCCTGCGTCATCATCCGCGAGGATCGGGCCGGTGATCGCCGTCTTGTTGCTTATATCGTAGCATCGCGATCTGCTTCAAATATCATCAATGCAGCAGGAATACGGGATTATGCCGCAGAGAAGCTGGCCGAGTACATGGTCCCGTCTGTCATCGTGGCACTCGACGCGCTGCCGTTAACGCCGAACAAGAAGGTGGATCGCAAGGCGCTGCCTGCACCGGATCATCCGTTAACGGGCGGCCGCATGCCGCGGACACCGCAGGAGGAAATGCTGTGTACGATTTTTGCCGAGGTGCTTGGTTTATCGCGGGTTACCATTGATGATGATTTCTTTGCCCTCGGCGGCCATTCCCTGCTTGCCGGCAGGGTGATGGTAAGAGTCAGGGAGGCCTTCGGCGTGGAGCTTAGCATAGGAAGTCTATTTGAAACAACGACGGCCGCGGGTCTTGCCAAACGGCTTGATCATGCGCAAGGGGCCAGAGTGGCTGTACGTCCCGTCATAAGGACGGAGTATCCACCGTTATCTTTTGCCCAGCAGCGGTTATGGTTTTTATATCGCCTGGAGGGTCCGAGCCCGACCTATAACATTCCGCTCGTGGCTCGCTTGTCAGGTGAGCTTGATCTGGCAGCACTGCGGATGGCGCTGGGTGATGTGGCCGCCCGTCATGAATCGCTGCGCACGGTTTACCCGGATCATGACGGGATTTCCTATCAGCGCATCCTGGATGCCGAGGAGGCACGACCGGAACTGATCGTGACCGAAATCAGCGGCTCGGCGCTGCCCGATCGATTGGCGGAAGCCGTCAGGCACCCATTCGAGCTTGCCGCGGAAACCTCGCTGCGGGCAGAGTTGTTCAAACTGGGTAATGGAGAGTTTGTCCTGCTGCTGCTGCTGCATCATATAGCTGGAGACGGCTGGTCGCTTACCCCCCTGACACGCGACCTATCGGATGCCTATATGGCTCGGCGCCTGGGGAGTGAGCCGGAATGGTCTCCGTTGCCGGTCCAATATGCAGACTATGCCGTTTGGCAGGAGAAGCTTCTAGGCAGCACAGGCGATAAGGGCAGTCTGATCGCCCGCCAGCTGGACTATTGGACCGAGGCACTTTGCGATTTACCGGAGCAATTGGAGCTGCCCACCGATTATCCGAGGCCGGCTGTTGCCAGCTATCAGGGCGGAAGCGTGCCGTTTCCGATTTCGCGTGACCTGCATCGGCGGCTGAATACACTCGCGCAGAGCAATCGGGCGACTTTATTCATGGTGTTTCAGTCTGCGATGGCTGCGCTGTTTACGAAGCTGGGTGCAGGTACGGACATTCCGATCGGCAGCCCGGTCTCGGGCAGGAACGACGACAGTCTGGATCAATTGATTGGCTTCTTCATCAATACGCTTGTGTTTCGTGTCGACACGTCGGATGACCCGTCGTTCGACGAGCTGTTGCAGCGGGTGCGGGAGAGTAGCCTGGCGGCCTTCGAGCATCAGGATGTGCCGTTCGAGCGGCTTGTCGAGACATTGAACCCGCCGCGTTCCCGGTCTAGACATCCGCTCTTCCAAGTGATGCTCGTGCTGCAAAATACGCCGGAAACTTCGCTTGAACTGCCGGGTGTCAGCTCGAAACTGCAGCTGCAAAGCGTAGGTACGGCGAAGTTTGACTTAACCTTCGAGCTGACGGAGCGGCGGGATAATCACGGCGAACCTGACGGAGTCGACGGAATGATCGAATTTAGTACGGATTTGTTCGAGCGCAGAACGGCGGAGGCGATGGCGGAACGATATGTGCGCGTATTGGAGAGTGCTGCCAATGAACCAAGTAAAGCCATCAGTCAACTCGATATATTAACCGTTCAGGAGTGTGAGGAAACCCGTCGACAGTGGAGCGCTCCGCTGCCTCTTACCAAGCAGGCAACCTTGCCTCAACGGTTTGAGGAGCAGGTCATCCGCACGCCTCATAGGAACGCGATTGTCCATAATGGTTTATCGCTTACTTATGGGGAGCTGAACGAGCGTGCCAATCGGCTTGCTCACTTGTTAATTGCCTCCGGCATCGGGACGGATCAGATCGTAGCGCTCGCCTTGCCGCGTTCGTTGGACATGGTCATCGGCATATTGGCTGTACTGAAGGCAGGGGCTGCTTACCTGCCCCTGGATCCGGAATATCCGGAGGATCGGCTGGCTTACATGATGGAGAATGCTTGTCCGGTATGCGTCATTACGAGCGTTCAGGTGATGGATCAGCTGACGAGCTTTGCACGCATTAAGCATGTTGTCATGGATGAACCTGAACAAGCTTTACGGGTGCAGCGCTATTCTAATGAGAATCCAAGCGACCATGAACGTCACAGGCCCCTTACGCCGCTGAGTGCCGCGTATATCATCTATACTTCCGGGTCTACCGGCAAACCGAAGGGCGTGCTTGTACCGCATCAGAATGTCATCCGGTTGTTTGAATCTACCGCGCATTGGTTTCAATTTGATGAGACTGATGTGTGGACATTATTCCACTCGTATGCCTTTGATTTCTCGGTGTGGGAATTATGGGGGCCTCTCTTGTACGGCGGCCGCCTCGTTATTGTTCCGCATACGACCAGCAGATCGCCGGGCGACATGTTGAGCTTGCTGGTCCGGGAAGGCGTGACCGTGCTGAATCAGACTCCCTCGGCGTTCTACCCGCTGATTCAGGCGGATCGAGAGCAGGCGGAACTGGGGCAGAAACTATCGCTGAGATACGTTGTGTTCGGCGGTGAAGCCTTGGAACTCGGACGGTTAACGGATTGGTATGAGCGTCATGCCGACGATGCCCCGCGTCTGATTAATATGTATGGCATTACGGAGACGACCGTGCATGTCAGTTATATGGAATTGAACCGCAACCTTGCGCTGCCGGGAGCCGGCAGTCCGATCGGAGAAGCCATTCCGGATCTTAGGGTATATGTCCTGGACTCCAAGCTTCGGCCGGTTCCGTATGGCGTAATCGGAGAGATGTATGTCGCCGGTGCAGGACTTGCGCTGGGGTATTGGAGTCGTCCAGATCTGACCGCCGATCGGTTTGTGGCCGATCCGTATGGTCCGCCGGGGACGAGAATGTACCGAACCGGAGATCTGGCGAAGCGGCTGGCCGATGGTACACTGGATTATTTGGGGCGGTCCGACCATCAGGTGAAAATACGCGGCTTCCGGATCGAACTCGGCGAGATCGAATCGGTCCTCACACATCATGCCAATATCAGTCAGGCGGCAGTCATCGTGCGCGAGGATCAGCCCGGAGACCGCCGGCTTGCCGCTTATGTCGTGAGCAAGCCCGGCGGCGAGTTGTCTTCAGTCGCTGAGCTGCGTCGATATGCCGCCTCCATGCTTCCTGATTACATGGTTCCCGGGTCGTTCGTATTTATGGACAAGCTGCCGCTTACGCCTAACGGGAAGCTCGATCGCAAAGCGCTGCCGGCTCCAGATATGGGGCCCGATGCCGATGGACGCCATCCACGAACTCCGCAGGAAGAAGTGTTATGCGAGTTATTTGCGGAGATATTGGGAGTCAAACGGGTGGGTATCGATGACAGCTTCTTCGAGCTCGGCGGCCATTCGCTACTGGCTGTCCGGCTTATCAGCCGGGTTCGCGAAGCGCTCGGCAAAGAATTAAGCATAGCAGCTTTATTCGAAGCGCCTACGGTGGCGGGGCTTATCGACAAGCTTGAGATGGGCGGCGGACAAAGTGCGCTCCAGGTCGTGCTGCCGCTTCGGGCGCATGGAGATCAAATACCGCTGTTCTGCGTGCATCCGGCAGGAGGATTAAGCTGGTGTTACGCCGGTTTAATGAAGCATCTCGGCATGGATTATCCGATTTATGGGTTACAGGCGAGAGGAATTGCGCAAGCAGAGGAGCTGCCGAAATCACTGGAAGAGATGACAAAAGACTATATCGACCATATTCGTTCTCTTCAACCGCAAGGGCCATACCGGCTGCTCGGATGGTCTCTGGGCGGCAATGTCGCGCAGTCCATTGCGGTGCAGCTGCAGGAGGCGGGTGAAGACATTGAATTGCTAGCCATACTGGATGCTTACCCAAGTCATTATTTGCCGATCAAGGAAACCCCCGATGAAGACGAGGCTTTAACCGCGCTGTTAGCGCTGGGAGGCTTCGACAGAGAGAGCATTGAAGCGGGTCTTGGAGACGCGCCGTTAACCATAGCGGCAGCCCTTGAATTGCTGCGGAATGAGAGCAGTGCGCTCTCGTCCCTTGAGGTTGAAACGATCATGAATCTGAAGACGACCTATGAGAATTCGGTTCAGCTGTTGAAGGCTTACGTTCCGAAACGGTTTGAGGGAGATATGTTATTCTTCCATTCGACGATCATCCCCGATTGGTTCGATCCCATTGAACCGGAGATGTGGGAGCCTTACGTGGGAGGCAAGATCGAGCGGCATGATATCGAATGCCGGCATAAGGATTTATGCCAGCCGGGTCCACTGGATTATATCGGAAAGTGCATTCTAAGCAAGCTAGGGGCAGCTATAACCGGTGGGCTGACCACATCGGAGAGGAGGGAACTAATCCATGACCAATCCTTTTGAGCAAGTCGACGGCAAGTTTCTTGTACTGGTGAACCATGAGGAGCAATATTCGCTTTGGCCGGGTTTCGCTGCTGTTCCGAACGGCTGGACACAGGCTTTTGGACTTAGCACGCGGGAGGAATGCACAGCCTTTATCAACGAGAACTGGGTTGATCTGCGGCCGCGAAGTTTGTATGCCAACACCGGGCCGTCGTCAGCAGAGCATAGACCATGAGCACCTAGCTGAGCCCGAATAAGGTATTGTGCATCGTGTATGTGGCAGCGATGTTTGTTGTTGCTATGGACGCCACCCTGCTGAATGCTGCGCTTCAGACCATCGGCTTCGAACTTGGAGTGCCTCCTGCGGCTTCGGAACTGTAGGAAATAACTGCCGCCGTTTTATAGATAAGGATGCAGCCTAAGATGAGGACAGACGACATCCGGTTTTAGTTGGATAAAGAAATGGGCGTCTCTCTGTTTGTAATTGCAGAGAGACGCCCATTTTTATGACGCTTTTTAAACGTATGTTATACAGTAATCGGTCGGATGTACTCACCTGCGACGTAAAGTCTAATACGCACCACAATCCGTAAACACTACGGCTTATCATTCATTATAAAACTGCGAAGAGAAGCGTTACTTTGGGTTACGCAAGCCTTTGGGCAGGTGATTCTTGAGCTGTCCGCCGCTGGCCTTGCCCCATCCCAGAGGTAATCCATCCGTGGTTACCAACGTCCAGCCCCGGTATTCGGAAGGAATGGAGAGCACCTCTCCCCGCAAATAAGCAGCCGTCTCGGCTGAATCTGAAGGCAGATCCCAGCTGCGGGCAGCTTGGCCAGGATGCAAGGACATGGCAAGAGCATGGGCCGGTTCGATTCGATTCTTCTTCAGATGAGCCAGATGCAGACCTGCGCGCGGCATCTTCAAGCCTTTCAGCTGCTTGTCATTCCATGCCATGCTCTCGCTGACCGGAAGCCAGTACAGTTCCTCACCGAACAATAACGGAGTACCGCAGTCAGGCTCAAAGCCGGGGAGTTCCTGCCTCGCCCAGTCTTGAAAGTCGGCCAGGGCCGAGAGCGCAGGCCCTTGTTTGCCGCCCCGGCTGGATTTGGCCGGGGATTTGCTGCTAACCGAAGAGTAACCGAGGTCTTCATTACAAACTTCGGCAGCCGCCGATTTGACCAAGATGGCAACAAAATGCCCCTCGCCCCGTTCCAAGTGCGGCCACAAGCGCTTCATCTCACGAAGCTCCATATCGGGATACTGCGAAAGAATACGCCTAATCATCTCTTCGTTCTCAGCCGTGTTGAACGTACAGGTGGAGTAAGCCAAGGTTCCTCCCGGTTTAAGCATCCGGTACGCCTCTTGAACAATGTCCCACTGCCGGGCAACGCACAGATCCACATGTTCAGGGGACCATTCCTCAATCGCTGCGGCATCCTTTCGAAACATGCCTTCACCGGAGCATGGCGCATCAAGCATGATCCGGTCAAAGCAGGCAACGAAACGGCGGGATAGCTGATCCGGTGCCGCACTCGTAACGACGGTATTCATTATTCCCATACGTTCCACGTTCTCTGCCAGAATCCGTGCCCGTTCGGGATGGATCTCATTGGAGACTAGCAGTCCCCGTCCCGCCATCTTGGAGGCAATATGGCTTGTCTTGCCGCCGGGGGCAGCCGCAAGATCCAGGATGGTTTCTCCGGGTTGAGGATTCAACAGCTCGACTGCGGACATAGCCGAGGGCTCCTGAATATAATATAGTCCAGCGGCATGATAGGGGTGTTTGCCTGGACGCAGGCTTTCATCATAATAGTATCCGGAATCACACCAGGGCACTGGCGTTAGCTCGAATTGCCGGATGAGTTTTTTTACGCTGTCTGCGGCATGAACCGCTTTCAGCCGGTTAAGACGCAGCCCGTGAGTGCGGGGCAGATCGTAGCTGTCCCAAAAATCGCACGAGGCATCCCCGAGAATATCATTCATGCTGGCGACAAAGCCAACAGGCAATAGTTCCTTTCGCATTCGTTGTATTGCTCCTTCTTTAGAATAAGGTACATGCTGAAGTGTAAAGGCAAAAAAATCCTGATTCAGCGTCATTTCTTCTCTGGTTTAAGGAATCGGTCATTAGTTTATCACGTTGCCGCAGGCGTAGTAAAGAAATGTCAAGCAAAAAAAGACCGCCCACTTCATATAGTGGGCAGCCTGCGCCAGAGTTATCCGGCGGATTCCGTTGGTTCGGTTGATGAGGCTTTTAAAGACCGGTAATCAGATACCTTGTTTTTGCCGGTCGTTTTGGAATGGTACATCGCTTTGTCGGCCTGTTTCATGAGTTCATCGCCGCGAACGCCTTTGCGCAGTACGCTGTAGCCGATACTGATGGTGACGATGCTCTCGCTTGCCACCCTGGCCCGGATGTTCTCGGCGACCTGTTCGGGTTTGATTTTGCGGTCAACCACCAGGGCCACCAATTCCTCGCCGCCATACCGGCCGGTAATCCCGATACCGTCAAGTTCCTCCTCCATAATGGCGGCGACCTGTTTGAGCACTTCATCGGCTCTGGCATGGCCTTGGGTATCATTCAGCTTCTTGAAATTGTCGATGTCGCAGAAGATAGCGGATATTTTTAATTCTTGAGAAGCGTAATGGTCCAGATACTTCATAAAATGCCTGCGGTTGTATAGTCCTGTTAATCCGTCCGTAATGGCAGACTGGTAGATGGACTGCATCAGCTCCACAATGCGTCTGAACAGGATGAAGAACACGATGCTGTAGAAGAGTACCGGCAGGGCGAGAGCGAGTCCCTGAAACGCAGGTGAAAGGCCGCCGGAATAGGTATGTATGGATTGCAGAACAGCCGAGAAGGCGTAGACGGCAAGTCCAATCGCATATTTGATCGGTTGTCCGATCCGAGGAGTGACTTGGGTATATGCCAGGTAGAGGGCAGCGAGCTGAAAACCATCAAAATATATGCTTTGCCATATCGGGTCCAGGGTGTAAGGAAGCAATGAGGGAAGAATGAGAAGTGCGGCGGACAACAAGGGAAGCCAATAATGCATGGTCTTGATCTTACGGTACAGCATGACAACCGAGATGTTCAGCAGGACAAACGAAAAAAGCTGAATGAAACGGAGGATGTCCGATTCCGGCGTAAAAACAGATTTTCCCGTCCAAGTCGAATGGATGTTCAAACCCTCGTATGTCATAATGAAGAAGAAGGCTGCCGCCATATATATGTAAGCATTCTTGCGCTGCTTGCTGTACATAAAGAGACACATGATCAGCATCATGAGCGCGATATAAGCTCCGCACACAGCAAATAAGGTGGGTAGTGAAGAAGTGGACCAGTAGCTCAATTCATAGGACAAATTGATTCACTCCTGAGTAGGGATAGGTTTTTTCGTTGCATGAAACATATGTTCTAATATATCATATCGAAAAAGAATCTGAAAAGAGATTTAGAGAAAGGGGGATCCCCATGAAACTTCTTCAAGCATTATTCTTCCCTCCTGAACAGCCAGGCGGCGTCTCGTCCATGATTCCTTATTTGCAGGAGCGTTTTCATTCATCCCGTTGGGAGATGGAGATGTTCTGGCTGCCCAAGCGGATCCGCAACAAAGGCCAGGAGGATCCGATATTCCACACCTTTGATTGGAAAGAGTTCGAAGGGAGTGCCATCGTGGCCAAATACCTTCAAACCTACCGGGATTACCTGTGGTGGACACGTCTGCGACTTCAAAAGCCTTATGATCTTATCCATAGCCATCATCCGATTGCAGGCATGTCGATGAAAGCCGCATTCCCTGAGGTTCCGCTCATCCAAACCGTGCATTCCAGTTACGAGCGCGAGCTCATCCTGAACGGAAGAATCAAAGAAGGTGGGCTGGAGCACAGATTCCTGGTCTCTTTATATAAGGAGCTTGAGCATATCAGCGACCGTCTGTTGACGGTGTCGAACTCCTTCAAGGCTTACATGGCTCCGTACGTGAATACACCCGAATCGATCGGCGTTATCCATAACGGATTTGACGATAAACGATTTAAGCCGGTGCCCCATGAAAATGCAGTGCCGCAGTTGATTACGGTATGCCGTCTGGTCCCTGCAAAAGGGTTGGACATTCTGCTCCAAGCCTGCGCGGAACTGAAGCGCAAAGGATATGATTACGTCCTTCATATTATCGGCGACGGACCTTCCCGTCAGGAGCTTGAGGAGATGGCCAAAACACTCGGCATCTACCAGGAGACGATTTTTTACGGATACACGCTGCATCCCGAGGAGTTCATGCCGTTCTTTGATATCTTTGTCCTGCCATCGAGAGCGGAGGCGTTCGGCTCGGTGTTCGCGGAAGCGGCGCTTAGCAGTCTTGCGCTGGTGGGCACCGATGTCGGCGGCATCGCGGAGCAGATCGAGAACGGGGTAAACGGCTTGCTTGTACCGCCGGAGGATCCGATGGCGCTCAGCGTTGCGCTCGAGAAGGTCATCAGTGATCCGCTCTATCGTTACGAGCTTGCCCGGACCGCTTCGGATAAGGCGAAGAATCAATATTCCCTGTCCAGGTCCGTGAATGAACTGAAAAAAATGTATTTGAAATTTCAACCTAAGATAGAGAGTTAGGGGTCGGTTATGGCTTCTTTTCGATTTATGCATGCTGCGGATTTACATCTGGACAGTCCGTTTATCGGGATAAGCGGACTCGATGACACTCTGCGGTCGTACGTTCAGGAATCGACCTTCCGTGCGCTGGAGCGGCTCGTGCAGCTCGCCATCGACGAGCGGGTTGATTTTATTGTCATCAGCGGGGATATATACGACAGTTCCAATATCTCGCTGCGCGCGCAGCTTCGCTTCTTGGATTCCCTTAACCGTCTGGGAATGGAAGGGATAGCGGTATATGTGATCCATGGCAATCATGATCCGCTCGACAGCACCAAGCTTAGCATGGCGCTCCCTCCCCATGTCCATGTGTTTGGGGGGGAGCCTGCAAGCGTAACGGCCGTTCGCCGCTCGGACCATCAAGAAGTGGCGGTCATTACCGGGATGTCGTATCCGACCTCGAAGGTAACCGATAATATTGCAATACGTTATCCTGCACCGTCATCCAGGCTCTACCATATCGGACTTCTGCACGCAAACGTGGACGGGGATCCCCAACACGAAACCTATGCACCTTGTACAAAAAGGGATTTAATCCAGTCCGGATTCCATTACTGGGCGCTCGGGCATATTCACTCACGTCGAACCTTGCAGGAATCTCCTTATATTGTGTATCCGGGCAATATCCAGGGACGTCATGTCCGGGAGACGGGACCCAAGGGATGTTATATCGTTGATGTGGATGAGAGCTCCAACACGAAGCTGTGCTTCCATGAGCTCGATTCCATGCGCTGGCACATCGTTGAGGCGCCTCTGGATTCTTGTCAGGACGTCGATGAATGGAGACGCTCACTGGAATCTATTCTCACCGAGATAAGCAGAGAGAACGCGGATGGGCTGAGCATGATCCGCGTTCGGATTACGGGACGGGGTCCGGTTCATCGTCAGCTTGAAGGCGGATATGTGCTCGATGAGCTGCTGACCGATCTGCGGAGAAGAGAAGCCGCGAGGGGACAGACATGCGGCTATCGGGGATGCGTCTGGATCGAGAGTTTCTCGCTTCATTCCGGAGATACGATCGATAGGCAGAGGCTGCTGGCGGAAGACAGCTTTGCAGGGGACTTGCTTCGTCTGGTTCGAGGGGAACAGGAACGGGTTCAAGATCCTGACGGGGTTGTTGCCAAAAGTTTGGAGCCTCTGCTTGAGCATGCGGAAATCCGCTCCCTGCTGGACGAGATCAGTCCGGAGGAGCTGCTGGAATGGGTTCGCAGAGCGGAGGAACTGACCTTAGGGTTGTTGCTGCGCGAACGGTCGCAAGGGGAAGGTGTCGGAACATGAGACTAAAGCGGATAAACGTTCAAGGCTTTGGAGCTGTCCGGGACAAGAGTCTTGACATAGACGCGCCTGTGACCGTGCTGTATGGGCCGAATGAAGCGGGAAAGAGCAGCGTCCTGTATTTTATCCGAGCCATGCTGTACGGATTCCCTGGCAAGAGCTCGCCTGCAGAACGCGGAGAGCCTTCGGAGGAAGGCATTCACGGCGGCGAGCTGCGGTTTCTGGATAGGGAGGGAGTGCCTTGGGTGGTTCGGCGCTACAACCGGTCCAGAGAAGGAAATTCTGCCACCGGCAGGGGCGAGCGCGTACATATTCATAAACTAGCGGATAATGGAATTGTAATTGAGCTTGGACAACAGGAGCTGGAGCAATATGCTTTGGGCGGTGTGTCCAAGGATATGTTTCGTCAGCTGTTTGCCATCTCGTTAAGCGAGCTGCAGGAAATCCGCAGTTTGCAGTCTGCCGAGATGAGCGGTTACCTGTTCCATGCCGGAATCGGCGGCGGGGCCAATATACTGGAAGCCGAGCGCAAGTTATCCCAGGAGATGGACAAGCTGTATAAGCCGCGCGGAAAGGTTCAGCATACCGCCAAGCTTCTGCAAGCCATCGAGCATTTAAGAACCCGGGTTTCGGAGAGCAAGATGTACGTTTCCCGCTATAACGAAACCGTTACATCCATTCTGGAAATACAGGAACGGTTGAATCTTCTGGAACAGGATCGCATCAGGGACGCCGAGGATCTGTCGCTGCTTCGAAAAGCGCAGGACATTCGTCCGGCCTGGCTGGAATGGCGTGAGGCCAGTTTGGAATTAAAGGATCTGATGGACAGTGACAACTTTCCTCCGGATGGACTCCCCCGATACGAAAAGATGCAGGAGGAAGAACGCCATCTCATCACCCAGTCGATTCGGGCCGAGCGGGCGATCGAGGATGCGGAGGATAAGCTGAGAGCTCTCCCCCTGAACAAGTTCATGGAACAGTATGGCGAACAGATTGAGGAGCTCTGGGCGAAACGAAGCCTGCACGAAGCCGCAAACCGGGAGCTTGCCGAGCTTACGACCGAATACAAATCTCAGGAGGTCCGGCTGGGACAGCTGCTTCGGGAGATCGACCCGGCATGGACCCGGCAGGAGCTGCTGGCTCTGTCTTTATCCGCCTCGGAGCGCGAGGAGGTACGGCGAATCAGTGCGGCCTTTGCCGGGTATGATCGCCGGATGGAGGCGCTGTTCATTGAACAGCGCGGGGCCCAGCGTTCTGCGGCGGCAGCCGAATCGGCGCTGCGGGAAGCCAGGCGGCAGCTGCGCGAGGAGATGGGGCGGGGACAAGAGGCATTTGCCATGTTAAAGCCGGCTGCGCCTCAGGAGACCGCTGTGCTGTGGAATCAGCTGCAGCTGGAGATCGAGCGCTGGCGCGAACGGAGGTTGACCCGGACTCAGCCTGAGCCTGCTTCCACGCGCCCAGGCAGATTTCCTGGGATGCACGCGGGTCTGCTGGCGGGAATGGCTGTTATGACATTCCTGTTGGTGGCCGTATTGTTATGGACGTCAACCACGGAAGCTGCCGTGGTCTCAGGGATCGTGATGCTGCTCGGTATGGGTTATGTATTCTGGAGTGGTCAACGAGGTCGGGAGGTTCATGGTGCGGCTTCGAATGTGACCCATGTTCAAGACGTGCAGGGAACGGAGCATATAGATCATCTCTATTCCAGGCTCGTCTCTGATCCTTATGCGGCGGCAGCAGCGAGTACGGTTCCGGGCAGTCGAAGGGACAAAAACGCTGCCTTGGCCCGAGACCCCTTCATGGTGGAGGCCCAAATGCGCGAGCTTCGATCCGTGATGGAAGGCTGGCAAGCATGGCGGCAGCGGCTGGATCGATTGACGTCCGATTGTGCGGCGGCCGAGGAGAAAGCCGCGCTGCAAGCGGCTGAATTACAAACGGTTCAGGGCGCTATTGATCAGGAAGAGAAGCGATATTTGGAACTGGAGCGGCATTGGGAGGATTGGCTTATGTCCCGATCACTCCCGCAGCGTCTGTCGCCTGACGTCATGCTGGACGTGTTCGTCAAAGTGGAGCAGGGGCAGGAGCTGATCCGGCAGCAGAAATCGCTTGGACTGAAAATGGACGTGCTGTTAAAAGAGGCGGAGGATTATATCATCCAATGCCACGAAATTTTTGCGGCGGATCCCCAAGGTGACCTTAACGGCAGCCGAATTCCAGCCGTTGCCGAGCTGGGTAACGTTTATTCCAGATGGAAGTCCTATCAAGAGGAATCGAGACAGAGGAAGGTCCTTGCCGAGCGTATTTCAGAGCTGCGCAAGGAGGGGGCTGCGATTGCAGAGGAGCGGGAAGGGCTGCAGCTGCGCAAAGCGGCTCTGATTGCATCATCCCAATCGGCAGACGAAGAAACCTTTCTTCGTATGGGAGCAGCTGCGAAGCGTCGTGAGGAGCTTATTCGCACGATTCGCCATCACGAAATTACGATGTTCAGCGGATGGGATGCGGCGGGTCGCCGGCAGCTTGAACAGCTGCTGGAGCAGACGGATGCAGCGGAACTTGATGCTCAATGCATGATGAAGGAGGAAGCCGTATCCGCTGCGCTCCAGCTGCGGGACGAGCTCCAGGAACGGCGGGGGCGGCTGCTTCAGGAGAGAGAGTCGCTGGAAGCAGCGGGGAACCGGGATTCCGCCCTGCAGCAGCTGGAGGAGCAGCGCACCGCCCTGCGGGAATTCGTCTCGCAATATGCGGTACGTTCGATGGCTTCCGAATTTATCAAACGTACGCGCCGCATGTACGAGGAAGAGAAACAGCCGCAGGTGCTGCAGCTGGCTTCCCGCTATTTCTCCATGCTGACCGGCGGCATGTACAGCCGGATTGTCATGCGGATGGGAGATCAGAGCCTGCTGGCAGAGCGCCCGAGTGGTGAATTGGTGGAGAGCAGCCGGTTAAGCCGGGGTACGGCGGAGCAGTTATATCTGGCGATGCGGCTCGGTTTGATTCAATCGATGCCGCATGCATCGGGGTTGCCGTTATTGCTTGATGATCTGTTTGTTAATTTTGACGGCGAACGGCTCGGACATGCGCTCGAACTGCTCTCGGAATTATCGCAGGACCGGCAAATCGTGATGATGACGTGTCATCGGCATGTAGCGGAGCAAACCATGAAACTCATACCGGGTGCGCGATTCATCACGATGCAGCCGTAAAAAGGGGGTTTCCCAAAGGCAGGTTTACTCTACCTTTGGGATAGCCCCTTTATTTCCCCTTGATTTCGGGGGTTCCGAACAAAGTCAATCGGAGCACCCAAAGCAGACACAATCCCCCGAACATCGGGTAGAGGAGAGAGAGCAAAGAACTGAAGCCGAACTGGCTGAAGAAATAACAGAATACCATGATGCCAAGGGTAATCACTCTGGGCGAGAGGGAGGTTCGCTGCTGCACCTGCAGGGTAATCCCGTAGATATTGGCCACGAAGGTGCTGAAAATTTCAAGGAAGATCAGAATGAGATAGATGATCTGCACGAGCCAGCCCAACTGGTTGGCGATGCTGCCCATCGGGATCTCGTATTGGCTAATGCCGGGCATATGCGCGGACATCGCAAAGTGCGCCGCCATCAGCATAAATCCTACGCCCGTACCTCCAATGATGCCTCCCCAGGTTACGGTACGCGCGCTTTTGGTCTGGCTGCCGAGCGGGACCAGCACCGGCATTGCCATTACCAGGTTAAAGGAAGTGTAGAGAAGGGGCGCCAGCCAAACCGAAGGCAGGGTATGGTCCGTAGTCAAGGTTAAGAATCGGGTGGCACCCGGTGTTTGAATCGTCTGAGAAATAATTGCAAGCGATAAGGTCAGCATCATGGGCACAACAAGACTGTTCATCGTCATGATGGACTGGATGCCTTTTCTGAGAATGAAATAAGTTCCGATCATCGTGACAAACAATCCGGTTTGATAGCTCAAATTCAGATGCTCCACAAAAACAGAGCCTGCGCCGGCAAGCATGATGCTGTTCACCCCGAGCAGAATGACAAACATAAAGAGGCTGATCCAGACGCCGGCTTTTTCTCCAAACAGAAATTTGTTCAGGTCCTCAAAGGATTTGGCCCCGATCCGCCTGGATATCGTCATGATTTTTGTGCCGAGCCAAATGAATATTCCTGTCGAAAGCAGAATGGTAAGCGTAGCCCAGTGTCCATATTGGGTGAAAAACTGAAGGATTTCACGTCCGGTTGCAAAGCCAGCGCCGACGATGGTTCCGATATATGTAAAGGCGATCTGTAAAACACGAATAGAATTACGCAAGCCCCGCATCCCCCTTGAAAGTTAATACGTTCTGCATAGTACAAGGTATGCTTGGCTCAGCTGGGACATGACTCCTACCTGTCCAGGTCCATTACCGGGGGCATGTACATGATGATTGCCAGGCAAGGAGATCAATGTTAGGAATTCTGACGGGAACCGTACAGTTAAATGACGGAGTCACCGTTTGTACTTGCCGTACAGGGAGGAATATGTTACTTTTACGACAAAGGAATCGTGGGAGGTCTTTTGGATGGATTGGTTGAAAGAGCGGATCATTAAAGAAGGTGTCGTGTTGTCGGATCAAGTGCTGAAGCTTGATGCTCTGCTGACGCATCAAGTAGACCCGGCATTAATTATGGATATGGGCCGGGAATTTGCGGCTAGATTTAAAGAGAGCGGCGTGACCAAGGTCGTTACGCTGGAATCCTCCGGCATTTCTGTTGCATTTGCCGCGGCGCTTGAATTGGGAGTTCCCATGGTATTCGCCCGGCGCAAAAAAACGCTGCTCGCCGATCCAGACGCCTTGTGTGAGCGAGTTCCGTCTTTCACCAAGGGCATTGTCACGGACATTATGGTATCGCGCCAGTTTATCGGTGAAGAGGATAAATTGCTCTTCATTGATGACATCATCGCGAACGGTGACGCTGCAAGAGGCCTGATCAAGATTATTGAACGGGCAGGGGCGGAATTAATCGGGCTTGGCGTTGTGATTGAAAAGAGCTTCCAAGCCGGAGCGAGAACGCTGCGTGAACAGAATGTTCATGTGGAATCGTTAGTCACCATATCATCGCTAGAGGACGGCAAGATTACGTTCAGCTAGGGTTAGGAATATACCAAACGCCTAATGGCATGTCAGGAGTAGAGCCGAAAGGCAGGACTTCCGTCATGAACGTTTGTACCCTAGCCTCTACAGTGCGTAATAGTGTAAATTCGTAGTCAATTTTAAGTGGATTTCAGCCTAAAATCACAACAAAATCTTTTCGCCTCCATGATTTTCGCTTATAATAAAGAGGTAGGCAAGAGAGAGGAGGCAGCACCATGGGGAAACAACCTGTAACCGAGCCGTTTTTGATTGAAAAGCTGAATGAAGCAAAGGTACATTTTGAACGTGCTTTGGATTGTAAACATACGGAGTTTGATGATCTATATCCCTATATGATTGAACATCCTCAGTTTTTCTGGTACAAACGTTATGTTGCCTGGTCAGAACTGCTGACGATTGCCGGATTGTGTGAGGAGGTTTCCTTCGAATGGAAGGAACAGTTTACGCCTCAGCAGGTAGAATATATCGAGAAGCGCGTCATGTCTTCAACCGTTCTGGATTTTTGGTACGAGAAGAATGACAGTATCGAGCCGGCACAGCGTTAATGGGTATATAGAACATCTCTTAGTCGGGATGTTTGTCGATATCGCAACGCATTCAAAAGACCTAAATGATCTCATTTAGGTCTTTTTTTGCACAAAGTTTATGAAGGGGGTATGGTGATGATTAGCGATGAAAGACTCGATGAACTGCGGCTCTCCGGCGAATTGGTCCGGGTTGTCCGGGATGGATTGGAGACCAATGATATTATAGGCTTTGTCGTAGCCTGGGACCCGGAGCAGGTCATTATCCGCCGGAGAAACCGGCGGGTCGTTAAACTGGATCGCCGTTACAGCTACCAGCTTAAAAAGGATCCAAGAGTAAGCCCGATCGAAGAGTAGGCATAGATCTTGCACTCGTCGGACAACTTAACCTCGCATCAAATTTTTGTGGAAGAGGTGCTTTAGGTTATGGAAATGTCCAATGACAAGGTCTCGGCTTATAAGAATGAAATTCTGAATTTGAAGCAGAGCATGCCGGAAATGGCAGAAGCGTATCATCAGTTCACCGGCGTCTGCTTTCAGGATGGCGAACTGGATGAGCGAACGAAGCAGCTGATTGCGCTTGGAATCGGACTGTTTGCCAATAATGAGCTGTGTACGTTCTATCATATGGAAGAAGCCCGCGCAAAGGGAGCCTCGGATGCTCAGATTATGGAGGCTGTAGCCGTGGCGTCTGCCGCCAGTGCGGGACATGCCCTCTCGCAGGGATTGACCCGCGTGCAGCATAATCTTCATTGATTCACGTGTCACCGATAACCGTCTCAACCGGAGCATTCATGCTCAGTGGGGGGACGGTTATTCTCTGTTTAAGGGCAGCGATTAGCGTGCGGAAACAGCGGCAGGAGGATGGGCTTGCTCAGAGGAATCGGTCTCGAGCGAAACCAGCCCAAGATAGGCTCGCATGCGGTCCAGCATCTCCTCTCGGAAGGATGGCCATAGAATGTTCACCGAACCAATGTAACCCCGACATGCATATCGTGCATGGATTCCATCCTGGTTTTGTCCAATATCATACACCTTGATCGCCCGCTTGGTGAATTCCTGCTTCACCTCACGAAGAAGCACAGCAGCACGCTTGGCGCCGTTCCCCACAACCTCTACATACAATTGAGGGCTCTTGAAGACACCGCTCTCCTGAATGATTCGGCAATCCCTTTCAAACACCTTATGAATGAACATCAGCAGCAGGTAACTCTTGATCAATGCACGTTCTTCCGTCGTAACAGCCGGTATGGCCATCAACATCACCGCCTTTATATAGAAAATGGTCATTTAATGGGAACCTGTGTTCCTATTTTAACCGATAAACAGGTTTTTAATCAAGTTTAAAAAAAGTGTTGACTCAATTCGCGTAGCGTGATATTATATATCTTGTCGCCGCTGATAAGGACTTGTCTCCTAATAGCGATGAACATGATACGCGGTCGTGGCGGAATTGGCAGACGCGCACGGTTCAGGTCCGTGTGGGCTAACCCC